>JBAUWG010000349.1:0-9657 GCA_049583675.1 Desulfobacterales bacterium
ACAGATTATGTGGATTTTCGCGGATCATATAGAAATTGGGGGCTCGTGCGGCGCAAGCGCCTGCGCTACGCGTGGCCACAATGGTGAGCGGAGCGAACCAACTTGAATATCTGTGCAGATCCGTTAAATCCGCGTCATCTGTGTCCTATAAATAAAAAAACAAATGACCCATAACCGATGACAAGGCTCAAACAAGGAGTTGGAATGATGGAAGCGTATCTGTGGGAGTCGTTAAAAGATCGTGAGGTCAAATGCAATCTTTGCAGCCATCGCTGCCATATAAAAGACGGTCACCGAGGAATATGCGGTGTGCGTGAGAACCGCGGCGGCGTACTGGAAACATTGGTTTACGGAAAAGTGATTGCCCGGCACATCGATCCCATCGAGAAAAAACCGCTGTTCCATTATCTTCCGGGGAGTCTTTCCTATTCTATTGCGACAGTGGGATGCAACTTCAAATGCCGATTTTGTCAGAATGCGGATATCGCCCAAATGCCGTCCGACCGAAACGGGAGAATCATCGGGGATATTTTTACGCCGGAGGATGTTGTGGCTCAGGCGATAAAAGGCGATTGTCAAACGATTGCCTATACCTATACGGAACCCACCATTTATTTTGAGTTTGCCTATGACACGGCAAAACTGGCAGCGGAAAAGGGGATCCGAAATGTATTCGTCACCAACGGATACATGACCGAAGAAGCGCTTCAAATGATCCATCCTTATCTTGATGCCGCCAACGTCGATTTAAAGGCCTTTACCGAAAAATTTTACTCGCAAACCTGTAAAGCCAAGCTGGTGCACGTGAAAGAGACGTTGAAGCGGATGAAATCCCTGGGAGTTTTTGTCGAAGTGACGACGCTGATTATTCCGGGATTGAACGATGACAGAAAAGAACTCGAAAATTTGGCGGCCTTTTTGGCCGATGAGCTGGGGCCGGAAACCCCATGGCATATCAGCCGGTTCCATCCCACTTATAAGCTGCTGGATCAGCCGCCAACCCCCGTTGAAACCCTGTTCAAGGCCCGTGACATCGGCAAAAAAGCCGGCTTGAACTATGTGTATGTCGGCAATGTGCCGGGTGGGAAAGGGGAAAACACGTTCTGTCACCAGTGCAACCGACGCTTGATTGATCGATGGGGATTTTATGTCCGCGAATTTCGAATAAAAAACGGGAAGTGTCCCGAGTGCGGTACGACGGCATACGGGGTGTGGGAGTAGTCGAGTAATACTCGATAGGGCGTTATCCGTTATATGTTATTGGTTATTGGTTTTCTATGATCAAAAATTGGAATTAAGGCGAACTGCCGATTGAATCCTAAAAAGATAGCCATTTACCTTCAATTAACGAATAACGGATAACGAATAACCTCTACTCTGATTTCAGATCCCGTACGGGCAATACCCGGTAGTCTCTATTGTGGGCCATTCGGTCGGAATACGAGTACCCCCGGTGGAAATTAAAAATATATGCCTG
This sequence comes from Desulfobacterales bacterium, assembly GCA_049583675.1. Taxonomy (GTDB): domain Bacteria; phylum Desulfobacterota; class Desulfobacteria; order Desulfobacterales; family UBA11574; genus UBA11574. The sequence goes on from JBAUWG010000349.1 coordinate 1,478, forward strand.
AATCGCCGATGTTTCCGATGTCCAGATCCAGCCGCAGCTTAGCTTTATCACCGAAACGATCTTGACCTTTTGGCCGCAATCCGTTTCATACCCTTTATATTTTTTATCCTGAACATAGAGGCTTTGAAGCTCTGCCCGCGTGGGAAGCCGCCAGTTGTCATATTTTTTTTCCAGGGTATCCGGGAAGGTGTATTTGACCCATAGATTGGCCTGTTTCCAATTGATATTCCCCTGGTTGTCTGTTTTGCCCCACATCACCCCCAGCTGATGGTCCGTCACCGTGCCGTCACCGTTATCCGTAAAGCGTCCTGTCGCCGAAACCCATGTACCGAATAAAAAAATACACATCAATGTGATCCATACGGGGGAAGCTTTTTTTCGGGACATGGTCTGCTCCTTTGAATGCCATGGAGAATTGTGTCAAAAATCACAAATTCCAAGCACCAAATTCCAAATAAATTTCAAATTCCAATATTCAATGACCAAAACATTAAGGCATCGATGTCATTTGGATTTTCGAATTTTGATATTTGGAATTTTAATAGACCGATGAATTTTCATCATAGCAAACTTTCTCTATGGGTTTCTAAAATCTGATCTACCGCGTAAAAAAAAATCATTTGTGTTCTATTTTTTCCCTCAATCGTTGCGCGTTTTTTTCATCCCGATGGGAAAGGATTGGAACCGGTGAGCGCCGGAAAAGCTTTTCTGCCACCGATCCGATAAATATATGTTCGAGATCCGTGCGTCCTTTGACCCCCATGATCATCATATCGACGTTTTCCGACACGATCAGCTTCAACAGCTCTGCGGTTGGATTGCCGACCTTGAAAACCATATGGACATATTCACGGTCAATATCTGAATGTTCGATGAAATGATTCAGCATATTTTTCCGTTCGGTTTTAATTCCTTCCGCATAATGCTCGCTGTCCACCTCGTATCCCATGGATGTCACCATTTCCACCGCCAAGATATCCCTGGAATTGATGATGCTGGCCACCACCAAATGCGCATTCAGATTTCTTGCGATTTTAACCGCATAATCGAAGGTCCCCTTTGAATAGGATGTAAAGTCCAGGGCCACCATGATTTTTTTGATATCGCTCATGCGTTTATCCCTTTCATTTTTCTTTCAACGCCCATGGATTCTGTTTTTCAAATGCGTCATGTCGCAAGAACAGGCACTGGTTTCGGGATGCGGGGTTTTTGCATAAGATAAAGGAGAGCGAAAACGCTCAGTCCGATGAAACATACCCAGTAGCGCTGCTCGTACGGAAGACCGATCCACGAGGCAACCATGCCCGGGCGCATCATGACCAGGGTAATGAACAGAAAAAGCGGAATTTCATAGAATCGATTTCTGGCCACAAACCATCCCTGCGTCGCGGAAGCAAAGGCAAAATTTCCAATACAGGCCATGGCAAATATCAGGATACCCAAAGGCCAGCTATAGATATTGTGAAGAATCAGGTCGCTGTTGAAAATGAACATGAACGGTAAGATAGCGGTTCTGATATCATACATGAACCCTTGTATGCCGGTGGGGATGGGCGGCGATTTGGCGATGGCAGCCGCGGCATATGCAGCCAGTCCCACGGGCGGGGTGTCATCGGCAAGAATTCCAAAATAAAAGCAGAAGAGATGGGCGGCCATTAACGGCACCATAAACCCCTGGCCGTGGGCAATGTGAACCATGGCCGGTGCGGTTAAAGATGCCATGACAATATACGTGGCGGTGGTGGGAAGTCCCATACCGATGATCAGGCTGGCGATGGCGGTGACGACCACCATGATATAAATGTTCCCGCCGGATATGGTATCGATGATTTGCGTGATGAGCCCGCCAAGTCCCATGGCCACCACACCGACAATGATGCCGGCCGCTGCCGTGGCAAGGGCCACGGCAACCATGTTTCTTCCCCCTGAGGCAAGGCCCGAAAAGATGTCGAAAATCCCTTGTTTGAATGCAGCGCCGACGGGTTCTTTTTTCAGATAAGCCTTGACCGGGCCCTGAACCAGCATAATGACGCCCAAGACGCATACTGCTTGAAATGCGGCACGTTCAGGGGTATGCCGGGCAACAATCAGCTGGTAAAGAAGAAACAGCACCGGTAGAATAAAGTGGATGCCGCTGATCAATGTTTTGAAAAACGGCGGGAGTTCTTCTTTGGACATCCCCCTTAATCCGGCTTTGGAGGCTTCGATATGGGTAATGTAGATCAGGGCCGCATAAGAGGCAAATGCCGGAATGGCAGCGGCTTTAATAACGGAGATGTAGGGGACGTTGACGTATTCGGCGATAATAAATGCGGCGGCACCCATAATGGGCGGCGCGATCTGCCCGTCTGTGCTGGCGGCCACTTCTATGGCCGCGGCTTTGGTGGGCGGATAACCGACCTTTTTCATGAGCGGGATCGTAAACGTGCCGGTGGTGACGACATTGGCGATACTCGACCCGTTGACAAGGCCGGTGAACATGCTGCCCAACACCGCTGCTTTGGCCGGGCCGCCTTTGAACCGGCCCAAAAGGCTCAACGCCAGCTGAATGAAATATCTCCCGGCGCCGGCTTTATCCAGCATGGCGCCGAACAGCACGTAAAGATAGACAATGGTGGCTGAGACATCCAGCGGGATGCCGTATATCCCTTCGGTGGACATGGTCATCTGCCCCATGAACCTGCTGAGCGAAACGCCTTTAAAGGCGATAACGTCGGGCATGTAAGGCCCCAAAAATGCGTAAAGGCAAAACCCGATTGCAATCACCGAAAGTGCGGGGCCGATGACCCGGCGGGACGCTTCCAGCAAAAGCACCACCAGGATGAGTCCGATGACAAGATCTCTGGTGATGGGTGCGCCGTAACGCTCGGTCATTCCGGAATAATCGATAACAATATATAGTGCGGAAAAACAGGCCACAACGGCGATAACATAGTCCAGCAGCGGAATCCGGTCTTTTTGGGAGAAATATTTAAGACCGAAACGGGTCTTTTTAAAAAGCGGATAATTCAGAAAAACGATCAGCATGGCAAAGCCCAAATGGATGGCCCGGATAAAGGTTGAATCGAGAACCAGCCAACTGGGAAGAGAGAGTTGAAATAGACTCCAAATCACGGCAATGAACGGAATGATGTATTTCCCAGGCCCTTTGGGTTTTCTGCTGATGCCTCCTTCTTCTTCGGCCAGCCGTTTGGCCAGTTCCATTCCATCGTCGGGTTCATGGATGTCTTTTTCGTTCATGGGTTTCACCTGATTGATCGTTCCAAAGATTTTACGGTGAATTAAAGTGTAACCAATGGCAGGCATTCAATGGGAGACCTTTGCAAAACGCCCCTTTTTGCCCAATTTCTGCGTCAGGCTCAAATTTTAATCCTCAAAATACTAAATGTATTCCTGCGGTTAAAATTATCGCCTTCCTTGAACTTGAACAAAAATGAGCATTTTTCAAAGGTCTCAGTGGGGAACACAGCGGCGGGCTGTTCTTTGCCCGCCGCTGTGTTCCATCGTTAAAAGAGTGTTGCAGGCTTATTTTAAACCGGCTTCTTTATAATATTTCATGGCGCCCGGATGGATCGGCGCGGAAAGACCTTCCAGCATGTTCTGCTTGGTTAAAACACTGTAAGCCGGATGCAAGGTTTTGAATTCTTCTAAATTGTCAAAGACTTCCTTGGTAATGGCGTACACGACCCGATTCGGAACCTTGGCTGAAGTGACGAGTGTGGCTTTGACGCCAAATGTCGGCACATCGGCATCATTAACGGCACCCGGATAAAATTGGATGGGAATCACGGCTTTGGCATAGTAGGGGTATTTTTCAAGAAGTTTATCGATCCCTAAAATGGAAGCAAAGCGTACTTTTCTTTTACCGGAAGTCGCTTCCTTAATGGATCCGTTGGGATGGCCGACGGTATAGAAGAACGCATCGATTCTGCCGTCCTGGAGGAGTCCGGCCGATTCAGCTGCTTTGATCCCTTCGGCCTGCAAGTCTTTTTCATAGTTGATTCCTACGGCCTCAAGTGCATCAATGGAATTTTGGCGCTGGCCGGAACCGGGATTGCCAATGTTAACCCTTTTGCCCTTTAGATCTTTGATGTCTTTGATATTTGCATCAACAGCGGCCACCAGCGTGACGGATTCCGGATGGATGCTGAATACGGCCCGGAGGTCTTTCTGCGGACCTGCATCTTTCCATTCGGCAAGGCCGTGAACGGCCTGGTACTGCCGGTCGGACTGAACAATACCGAATTCCAGGTCGCCGGACATGACGGCGTTGACGTTGAAGACCGATCCACCGGTGGATTCAACCGTGGCTCTAATGTGGTATTCATCTCGTTTTTTGTTGACCATTTTCGCAATGGCGCCGCCGGTGGGATAATAAACGCCGGTAATGCCGCCGGTGCCGATGGTGACGAAGGTCGTTTTGGCCTGAACAATCGTCGGCGTTCCTCCCATGAAAATGGCAAGCCCAAAAGCAAATGCAATACCGATAACAAAAAATTTCTTCATTTGAACCTCCTTGGATTTTGATTATGATTCGCTAAAAAAAACAGATTCTCCTACGATGGTTATCTCCTCCTTTCGTTCTTCATTGTCATAAAAATAAATATAAAACCAATTTGTTATTTTTGTATCGATAATACCCCTTGATCTTGAATAAAAATCCTCTTTTATGGATGGACAATAGACTTAGACATTTGATGAATGCCGCTCAATTATTAATGTCAAATCACGGTAAGTCAAGCTTTAAATGTAAAATGTTTATCGACCAAGAGGGTTGCATATTTTAAATGCTTCATCTAAGAAGGATGAAGATGGAAGAGATCAGCAAAATAGAAAAGGCCCCTCGAGTGAGTGTCATCATTCCGACATATAACCGCGCGCGGATCATTGAAGAGGCCGTTGATTCCGTCTTGGCGCAGGATTACAAAGACTTTGAGTTGATTATCGTGGATGACGGTTCGCAGGACAATACTTCCGAGGTTTTGGCTGCCTATGGAAACGGCGCCAGCATACTTTTTCAAAAGAATAAGGGGGTAAGCGCCGCCCGAAATCGGGGTATCTCAGAAGCATCCGGGAAGTTGATTGCGTTTCTCGATTCCGATGATCTCTGGTTGCCGCAAAAACTTTCCGCTCAAGTTGAATTCTTTGATCAAAGGCCGGAAGCCTTAATTTGCCAGACCGAGGAAATTTGGCTCAGAAACGGTATTCGCATCAACCCCAAACATCGGCACAAAAAGCCTTCGGGAATGATTTTTGAACCCTCTTTGAAACTCTGTCTTGTCAGCCCCTCTGCGGTGATGATCCGGCGAGATTTGTTGGATACCACCGGGGGTTTTGATGAAACCCTGCCGGCCTGCGAAGACTATGATCTGTGGCTCAGGATAAGCTGCCGGTTTCCCGTTTATCTGATCGAGACGCCCCTGATTATCAAACGGGGCGGTCACGATGACCAGTTGTCCAAAGGGACGGGTCTTGATAAATTCCGGATCAAAGCCATCGAGAAAGTCATCAACACCGGGATTCTGTCGGATGATCAATACCGGGCGGCCCTTATCGTGCTTAAAAATAAATGCGACATCTACGCCGCCGGATGCCGGAAACGGGGAAGACAGGAGGAGGCGCGGCATTACGAGGAACTCGGGGAAAAGTACTAAATGCCGTATAATATACGCTTTTGAAAAGAATAGGCCTCAGAGGTTTTTGAACCGCAGAATATCCAATATCGAATAACGAATGTCGAAGTAACTTAACACGATCCTTCATCATTCGATATTTTTTATTCGACATTCGTTATTCGATATTCAATTTTACGCCATCCTTTCGATCTCCTTGAATTTATCTTCTATCCGTTTGCTTGAAACCGGAACCGATGTTTTAAGTTCCTGAGCAAAAATCGACACTTTATATTCTTCGATCAGCCAATAAAGCGCTTCGACAGCGGCTTTTTTTTCTTCGGAAGCGGTTTCGGAAAGCCCTTTCAGGAGTTGGTTCAGTCTTTCGGTGAAGATTGCAACGGCATCGGATTTTGCCCGATCTTTTTCAAGATCGACCATGCCCCGCTCCGCGCGAATCGCCAGCGCTTTAATGTATCGGTCAAGATGGACCAGACGTTCAGGGTCATAAAGGTCGATGAAATTTCCAGGTATCAATCTGGAAAGCTCGGTTCTTAACCCTGTCAAATATTGTAACGCCACAGGGTTCGTGTTGTGGGCGATTTCCAAGGTATAAAGGGTGGTTCGGGCCTCATGATATGCTTTGAGAATCGGCAAGCTGTGATTTAAGAGTTCCCGGCCTTCAGAAAGAATGGATCGGGCCGCGGTGTCGGCATGGGCATAGAAATCGCTTTTGGTGCGGATGTTTTTGAAAAATAAATTTTTGACGATGCGTTCACGCATCCTTTTTTCAACGCAGGCTGATCCGCCGAAATAATCGGCTGTCTTTTTCATCTCCCTGGGCAACTTCAGCGCCTTTTTTAAAAATTTTAAATCCTTTGAGAAATAAAGGGAAAAGAGGGCGGCAACCCCCTCTCTGTGCGATGCCAACGCTGTTTCATGGTTTAAAAAGAGGCGCAGATTAACGCCTTTTTCCGCTTCGCGGGCTTTTTGAAGCCCGGGATAAGCCGGCCATTTAACCGTGTTTGCGTCTTTTAATTCGATGCTTTCGGGCAAATCCGAAAAGTCCCAGCCCAAGATGCCGTCACGTTCCCAGATTTTTTTTGCAGCTTCTAATTCAGGAGGCGCAACTGCCGGGCCTTTATTTGAAACCTGCCGGTTCAGCAGGCTCGGATTCCTGCCGGAAAAGAGCTCTTCTCCTTTTGAGTCGGTGATCGAGATCCGCATTTTCAGATGATCGGGCAGGAGGTCATTCGGCCAGGCCGATGCCGGAATATCGATGTTGAAACGGGTGAAGATAAAATTACCGAGGGCCGTGATTAAAGAGATCCGGGTTTTGGGCATTTCATTGATGACCATATCCACGGTATCGGCAACAGGGACCAGTTTTTTTCGATAAGGTTTGGGAAGCCCTTTGATCAAAGCGGTTATTTTTTCTTTGTACAGGCCGGGCACCAGCCATTCCAGAGGTTCGGACGGAACCGAATTGACCATGGCAACCGGAATGCTCACGGTGACGCCGTCATCGGGACTGCCGGGATCAAAACGATACGCGCAGTTAAGGCTGAGATGTTTAAGGTCAAGCCGGTCCGGAAAACGTGACAGCTCTTTTTCATCCGGGTCATACCGGATGATGTCATCGGGCTTAAGTCGAAGACTTAGGTCATTTTTCTTTTCTTTGATATACGCCTTCAAGGTTCTGATGTCGTAACATTTTTCGAGTCGCTGGTTGTAAAAGTCGAACAACTGCCCCTCGCTGACCAGAATGTCCCTTCTTCGGACCCGGTCCTCTAAATTCCTGACATGGTCAATGAGGTTTTGGTTGTGAAGCAAAAAGTCAAACGTTTCATTGACATCGCCGTCGATCAGCGCATTTTGGATAAAAATTTCCGTTGCACGGTCGGGATCGATGTTGCCATAGGGGACCTGCCGCTTGGAGACGATCACAAGACCGAAGAGACTGACCTGTTCATAGGCTGAAACCTGACCCCTTTTCTTTTCCCAGTGGGGATGAAGATAAGTGCGGTTGCATAAATTTCCTCCCAGGTTTTCCAGCCATGCGCTGTCGATGTTTGCGCAGGTCCTGGCGAACAGACGCGATGTTTCGACCCATTCTGCCGCGACGATCCATTCTTTGGCCGTGTTAAATAGGGTCGATCCGGGGAAAATCATCACCTCTTTTCCTTTTGGCGCCTGAAAAATGTTCTTTTCCTTTTTAAGGGCGATGTTGGATAAAAAGCCGCTTAAAATGGATTTGTGTATGGCGGTGTATAGACGACTGAATGGCGTTTCTGAGGGCACGCTTTTTTTTATTTGTCCGCAGGGCGGCGTGTGCGCTGTAATTTGATGTTTTACAGCTGTTGGTTTTGCGGCATCCATACGATATGCTTTCATCACCTCGGAAAGCTGTGCATGGATATCCCGCCATTCCCGCATTCGTCTGAAAGAAAGATAACGGCTTTTGCAGAATTTTTTAATGCGCCCCGTTGTTTTCTCTTCTTTTGAAACCTGTTGAAAACTATTCCAGATATTGAGCAGCGTGATAAAATCGGAAGAAGGATCACAAAA
>JBAUWG010000350.1:0-11363 GCA_049583675.1 Desulfobacterales bacterium
AAAAAGCACCGTTTCAGCATATCGGTTATTTCATAGAGAATACCTTATAAAGTATTTCGAAATGTATCATATTCTACATGTAGTATTTTAGACCATTTTCAACCCCATCATAAAAACATTTGAACGCCTTTATCCGAGTCGCCTCCGGACAAGAAGTATTTCAAGGACGAAAATGCATAACCCCTTGTCATCCGAGACTAAAGCGAAAATTTTCGGAATTTTTTGAATAAAATTCATTTTTTACTCTTGACAAAATTTTTTAAGAATTTTAAAAAAAACACTACACTAAATCAAATTCACTCATGGATTTTAAGAATAACCCAGCTCAATTATTGCATTCACGAAATAGAATTCAACCATCATTTATCAAGATACTGTTTTATCGATTCTGATTTTATTACCTAAAGGAGGTGATGCAAGATCTTTGCGCTTTCCGAATAACATGGAAAGAAAAACGACCCGCCGGATCACCATGCAAATTATAGAATAAGGTCTCAACTCGGCTGTTGGAATGATCATACGCTATCGACATGCACGGGTCGTTTTAATATGGTCTCCGCTCAACGCCGAACTTTAAAAAGAAAGGGGGTGATAACATCAGCAGCGAGGAATTATTGCCGTTCCTCTGATGCTTAAAATAACTCTGGATAAATTCTTCAGTGGAATTTAAACTTTTTTTGGAGGTAAAATATGGCAGAAAAGAGAGATATTGAGATAAACAGCCGGGCCGACACCATAGGTCTTATGGACATGGATGTCAGACCCTACCCGGTCACACCGCCGCCTTCTTATGATCAAGTCAAACCGGTGTATGAAAAACGGAAGGCGTTGGAATTTTGTGAGTGGGCCGAGAAAAACCTCAAATTCGAAAAAAGATACGGCAAGGATGAGTCTCTTTCACATCTCAGAGTCCTGGATATCGGTCTCTGGCGGCTGGGTCATAAATTTGCTACGTCTCTGTTCGGAGAAGCCGGGGCTGAGTGCGTTTCCATCGAACCGCCCGGCGGCGATCCTTTGAGGAAGCTGACGCCCTTTGGCCGTGAAGAGTACCTGCTGGAAAATCGAGACACCGGTGAAAAGTGCGGTATGGAGTTTGTCTGCGAGACAGTGAACACACACTGCGTCACCTTGGATGTGGAGACTGCAGAAGGCCAGGAACTTTTCAAGAAAATGGCGTCCAACGTGGATGTTCTGATCGACGGGATGCCCCCCGGCTACATGGATAACCTGGGGATCGGCTACCGCCAGCTCAAAGAAGCCAATCCCAAGATGGTCTACGTCTGGGTGGGCATGCTCGGGCAGTGGGGCGCCTGGAAAGACAAGCAGTCCAAGTTCGGTCAGTGGGAGTTGGAGCCTTTTGCCAGCTGTGCCAATTCTTGGGTCCACAACACGGGGTTGGCCCAGGACCTGCTGCCCCGCGGCAGGGGCGGCGACCCGACCCGTTCGGGGATCTGGTTGGCCGACTATGTGGCCGGCGGCCAGGCATTCCTGAACGCCTGTGCAGCCCTATACTGGCGGGACGAATTGAACAACACCGGCCAGATGATCGAGGTCACCGGCGCTGAATCCCTGATGGACATGCTCGACTTTGATATTACCTGGTATGGTTTTAATGCCAGTATCAAGGGCCGTTCCGGCGGCTGGGACCCCAATTTGAACCAGTATGCCTGGAACCCCTGCAAGGACGGCTATATGATGATCGGCGGTCAGACCGACAAACTCTGGTACAACATCGGCTTTTGTTTAGAGCGCGATTACCACCAGTTCGGCCGGTTGATCCACGAAGATCCCTTCCTCAAGGAGGTGGGGGCCAGGAACGCCTTGCACGCCCTGATCAAGACCTATTCTGTAACCACCCGGTGGCTCAGAGACCAATGCAGGGTTGAAGCCGAAGCCAAGCTGCTCGAGTACCAACTTGCAGCCGGTCCGGTGCTGTATATTGACGAAGTTGCAGAGTTCCCGCACTTCAAATACCGCCCCTGGCAGTATGTCCAGGAGACCGACTACGGCCCGCTGCTGATCGCATCGAGCCCGGCGTCCTATCAGGTTCGTGCGCCGTTCCGCTGCAAATGGATGGGCAGAGACATTGGAAGTGATAACTATGAGATCTACCTGAAATGGGTTGGAATGAACCAGACCACGGTGAATGAACTAAAACAGAAGGGGGTGATATAATGGCAAAAGACCCAAGAGTAACACGTATAGAAGACCTGCCAGGCCCCAAGAGTCAGGGTGAAATGGACGAGATGAAGATGCCCTACGAAGAGTACTGCAAGAAGGCTTTTGACGTGGGCAATGAACACACCAAGCCCACGGCTTTAAAAGGCCTCAAGTGGCTGAGCTGCACCATGTATATCTTCACGCCCCATTCTGTTGCCAACCTGGCCGAACTGGGTGCTCAGGTCGTCAAGATCGAGATGCCCAGGATGGGGGATGCCATGCGGCACACCTCTCCGTTCAACGAGTGCTACCTGTACCCGCTCCACGACACGCGCCCCATGACCGGGACCGGGCTCGGGTTCACCAACGCCAACCCCAACAAGTACTTTTTGACCATGGACTACCACATCCCCGAGATGGTGGATGTCTTTTACGGGCTGGTGAAAAAGTTCGACGGACTCACCGAGCTGTATCGTCCGGGCACCCTGGACAAGTGGAAAATGAGCTACCGGTACCTGTCTGAAATCAACCCCCGGTTCATCTATGTCTGGGGCGGCGGTTTCGGATATGGCCCCAAGATTTTCGGTGGTTCCTATGACATTTTGGGTCAGGCCCATGCAGGACTTGCCTCGGTGACCGGTATGCACGAGTACATGGGCGGCCATGCCACCAAGCAGACCAACTGGGTCATTGACTGGCAATCCGGCAACCTGATCACCTGTTCGATTCTGGCGGCCATTCATCATCGCCGAAAGACCGGTTTGGGCACCATGATCGAGTTCTCCCAGGTACAGGTCCCCACCCGGATGCTCGGATATAGCTTGCCCATGTACGGCAAGTTCGGTATTGTCCGCCAGCGCTGGGGCAACTGGGATACCCAGCTTTGTGCCCACGGTATCATCCTCTGCGGCAAGTCCGATTTTCCGGATGCTGATAATCCGCAAGACAAATTTGATGCCAGGTATGTCATGGTCAGTGCTTTCCAGGACGCGGACTTTAAAGAGCTGTGCGCCATTACCGGCATGCAGAATCTTTACGAAAAGTTTAAATCTCACAACAAACGGGCCGAAGGTGAAGCGCAGGTCGAGATCTATACTGCGCTGGAAAAATGGGCCGAAGACAAAACCAGATCCCAAGTTGCCAAGATCCTGCAAGATGCCGGTCTATTGGCCGAACCGGTCCGAAACGACCGGGAGGTCTACGAGAGCCCGCATTTCAGGGAAAGAGGCACGGTAAGGTGGCTGGACGATCCTTTGTTCGGCGATATGTTGGTCCACTGCGGTTACAGCTGCGGTCTGATGGAAAAGACCCCTCGACGGATCAACTGGCACTGGCGCCCGGTGGGTGCGGACAATAAAAAAGTTTACCAAGACTGGCTCGGTATACCGCAAAGCAAAATTCAAGAATGGTATGACAAGGCTTGGATATAACAAAGGAGGTGGTACAGTGTGTGATTTAATTTGGTGCAAAAAAGAAGTGGGTGGAAAAGATTGTGACACCATCAACTACCTCGACCCATACTATTTCTGGAACTGGGAAGGCATGATCGGTTGTGCCGAGTGCGGTACGGTGTACTACATCCACATGATTAACGGATTTATGTACAAGGGCCCTGATGAGAGACCCGGTGAGAAACCCGACATTTTGCCGCTGTACGCGGACAAGCCCTATGACGGATATTCCAACTACAGACCCGGCGTCGAAGGTCGAACCCGGCCATATGAGTGCAAGCCCAGATCAGTTCTGCTGGGTGAGGCGGACATGGTCAAGTTCAGCATCCGGGGCCGGCCGGTGCGCGGATGGCGTCCACAACCACCGTCGGCAGGGCTGGCGGGACAGTTCCCTTTCAACTGGGATATTCAGAAATTGTCGCCCGAGGTCTGGGAAGAGTATCAGCAGAAACTCGCCAAAGGCGAAGTCAAGGACTGGTAAAAAAGAAAGGAGTGTCATATGGCAGAATTAACACCTGAAGAATTTCTGGATAACATCATGATTCCGGAAAAACAGAGTGACCATATATGCTGGAACTGCACCGGTTTGAAGCCGGTTCTCAAGGGCTCCAAATTTCCGCCCGCAGACATTATCGGCTGGTGCAAGAAGATCCACTGGCCCCATTACTGGTGTGTAGCAGACTTCAACGTGGTCAAGAAATGCTACGCCTTTGAAGCAAGGAAAAAGTAGCATGGAAGAAAACGTAGTCAAGGAACTCGATTCCCTCAAAGGGATGCTGAACAACTGGAAAAGAGGTTTTCTGAGTTGGGCATCACCGGATGGGGATAACGAATATGTGCTTCTGGAATTTACTGAAGAAATCCAGCAGCAGCTTTATCCCTATGTCACAAGATTGCTTGAGGCCAAACATCTCACCCAATCCGAGGCCAAAGAGTTCATGGATTATTGCTTCAGCCAGGTTGAAGATCTTCGCGACCAGTTAAGTAAAGTGGAGACCAACGAAAGTAAAAAGGAGGTTTGATATGCCTGAAAAATGTCGTGTGGGTATCTGCGGCTTTGATCCCATGCTCGTCAAAGGATATATCTCTTTGAACATGAGAGCCATTTGGTGGCACATATCTGACGAGCTGTACGAGGAGTTTGACATGAAGCCGGGGATGAAGGTTGCTGGCAAACTGCTCAAGCTTTACAACGGCAAAACCGGCAAGGAATTTGCGGCACCCAATGAAGCGTTTGAGTGGGTAACCAGCAAAGAGACAGGCCTTGTCGTTTTGGTTCCGCCGGATGTCGTCAAAAAATACAAGCTTACAGCATTCATGTTTGCCGATCTGCTTATCGAAAAGATTGATGGCAAAGACGTCTATCCCGGCAAAGAAGTGAAAAGTAAGAAGTGGTGGCCGGATGAAAAGATGAAACTGGATTTTACTATTGACTACATCGGGTAGCCATCATTAACCCATAACGAATCCCCTCTTCCCTGATAGCTGGGGAGTGGCCGAATAGAAATGAGAATCCCCCTTTTGGATTTATTCCGAGAGGGGGATTTTCTTTTGTGTAATTGTCAAAAAAAATAACCTTGTCATTTTGCTCATGGTATACTATTGATAAAATCGGTTTTTTTGGAATTTGTCACGTTTTAGGTGTTAGGCTTCAAATATTAGTTCGCATCGACCAGACCCTTAAAACCTAAAACCTAACACGCAAACGGTTGTAATAGGAGTAAAAATGCCTGAAAAAATTGGAAGAAATGACAAACAAAATCCCGAAGAAAAATACACGCCACTGATAGAAGATGAAGTGTATCCTGAAGAAGAGCCGGATCATCCGGGATGGCTGTCCATTGCCGAAATTATGAAGATTGACCACCCGGTCTTTGAAAAGAGCAAGTTTCTCATCGGGTATCACCATTCCAGTAATGTTTATGTGCTGGCAGGGGATTACCTGACCATCGTGGATCCGGGAAATGATTACACCATTTTTGGTGAACTTGAAAAATTAGGGTTCAGTATTCTGGACATCAAAAAGATCGTTCTGACCCATGGGCATCGGGATCACTGCATGGGCGTATTCGAATTTTTGAGATACCCTCCGATTATGGAAAAAAAAGATGTCGAAATTATCATTCACGCGGCCGGACCTGTTGAGTTTAAAAAAATGCTGACTGAAACCGGATTTACCCTGACTGAGATCAAGGGAGGCGAAATTATTGATTTGAGCGGCTTTGAATGGGAAATGATCCACACACCCGGTCATACCATTGACAGCATATGCCTTTATAATCAAGCGACCCAAACAGTCATTACGGGTGATACCGTATTGCCCAATACCATGGCAGATGCCGACAAAGCCGGCGGGGGAAGGCTGGACCATTATTTATACGGGCTCAAGCAGCTCATGAAAAAAAGGATTGAAAATATACTCCCCGGCCATGACGTGCCCGTGGCACGAGTTGGCCGTCAGGCTATCGAGCAAACCTACGAGGGCGTGATGATGAAAGTCATCGAGGTCAATCCGGAAGACAGAATTACTTGGATGGATGGTGCCTCAAAGCTGGCTGAAAAAGGGCTTTTGGAAGAAGCCGTGTTTTGCTGCGACAAAGAGCTGGCCCTCAGATCGGAAAATGTATCTGCCTTGCAATTGAAAGCTTTTGCCTTGAATGATATGGGCCGTTGTGAAGAGTCCATTGGAATTTTAGATCAGATTCTGGAAAAGCAGGTCGACAATGTTCACGCCTTGACGGCAAAGGGCCATGCCCTGCTGGGTTTGCAAAAATACAATGAAAGCCTGCCGTACTTTGATGATGCCTTGGCCATCAATCCGGATATCAAGGAAGCCCAGATATTTAAGGGGATGGCCTTGACCTTTTTGGGAAGACATGACGAGGCCATGAAAATCGAAGCTTTCAAAACGGAATTTGCCGCAAGATTCAAGGATGAAATTGATAAACACCGGCAAGATAATATTCAAGATGGGAAGGATAAAAATGTTTAAGCCGGATTCATATTTCGGACACAGAAGAACACAGATTGCTTGGATTTTTAAATGATGAAAGAATAATATCTGTGTATATCTGCGAAAATCCGTGTCCGACAAAGGAGAAGATGCTGTATGAAGAACGAATTTTTGGCGTTGTTCGAGGCCGCAAAAACACTGGTTACTTACATTGATAAGGAGTCTGTTTTTGACAGAGCTGCTGCAGGCGGTTGCAGCGGTATGGATTTTCATTTGTCGGACACTTTTTATGATTTGATTGTAAATGCCAGAAAGGCTATAAATGAGATTGAAAACGGATCGGAAGCTTCAAGCGCGGGCGACAAGAAGAAGATACCACCAAAAAACGAATACCTGAAACTGCTTGAGGCTGCAAAAGCTCTGGCGATCCACATTGATAAAGAGCATGCCTTTGACAAAGTGAATGATATGGGATCCGTCGGTATCGAGACTTACCAATCAGAGGTTTTTATCGAAGTTCTTCAAAAGGCGAATTTCGCCATTGGAGAAGTTGAAAGAGGAGTGAACGTTTCTGAATGACTTTTTTTCGGATTCCCGGGATAGAAGTAAAACCTATATCATAGGCCACCGGATATTAGAAGCCAAGACGCTGAGGGGTATATATGGCCATAGAGAAGATCACTTACGAAGAGTACATGAAAAAGATCGACGAGCTTGAGAAGCGATATCTGTCCGACGAGAAAGGCTTTCCCGAAGGCGCCAAGGAAAAAGGATTGGAGATTTGCAATAAATTCCGGCGCGAGGTGGCCCAGATCGGTCCTGAAAACTGTGAATATTATATTGATACGATTTATGGACTGCCCATGCACAAGCCCATAGAGCGAGACCTCGAACACGAAGAATGAGCTTAAATTCAATGGACATGAAAAAAGAAGATATTCAATATGTAAATTGTGCGCATTGCGGGGCCCGGGTACGTAAAGAGGAAGCCGTTGACTACAAACATAACCTCATTTACGGCGACCACTACCACTGCCGGGACTGTGATCCCAAAGGCGTTTGGGATTGCGTGAGTCATCATGTGGACATGGATGTCCACTGATGCCGTTAATAGTTATCTGTTATCCGTTAATTGTTATACGAAACGACCTTCCATATTTAAAACCGATAACTTATAACCAATAACGAATAACACCCCATTGAGTTTTAACTCAATGGGGTGTCTACATCCTTTCAATCAGCTCCGGCGGCGGGTTTAAGTTGGGTTGAATTTTGTCTCTCACTTCGTTTGATAGCACCTGGATCTCCTCCGGATTTAAAGTCCTTTGGGTGTCGATGAATTCGATGTTCGCCGATCGGCTCCATACCGATCCATGGCCGGAGAGAATGCTTCTTTCCCGGCAATGGATTTGCTGCTCGTGCCATCCGCTGTCACCGATAACGATGCTAAAGCAGAAACTGCCGTAGACGGTTTCCATAATTTTGGCTTCGGTAATCGGTTTGTCCGTTATCAAAGAGACGCTGCCTTTCTCCAAATCCTTTTCCGCAAACCGGTTTTTTTCCAATAATTCCAGATCCTGAATAGGAATCTCTTTTTTAGCCAGCGGCTTTCGGGTTCCTCCAGCGACAAAATCCAGCACGGTCCGGTTGTTTTTTTCATCGGTGGGTGAAAAGTGTTTGTAATTTAAAGCGCCATGAGAATGAATCCATCCGTTGATGATGTGGTCCTTGGGCAAGGACTCATGAAATTCTGCAATCTTCATGGAGCCGAGGGTGGTATAGTCTTGAAGATTCATATTGTTTTCCGGCAATCCAATGTTAATGATAAATTCCGGATGATCTGGATCAGCGAGGGTAAATCCATACCATTCATAGCTGTCTTTAAAAATTTCTCGAACAAGCTCACTGATCTTAAATGCCTTGGCCCTGGCATATTCCGCCATCAATATACTTTTGGGAAGGTTTCCCAAGATGATTTTAAGCGGTTCGGATCGCTTGAGTTGTGAGAGGGTCTTGAATCTCATCCCAATCTCTCTTTCACCGTATGTTGATCCACGACAAATTTGCCGACGTAGCTTCCGGGAAGCCGGTACATGTCTTCCAGCAATACCCGGTGAAGTACGGCAATCAGGCCGCGCGCTCCGGTTCTTTCTTGCTCGGCACGCCGGGCGACTTCGGTGAGTGCATCATCCGTGAACTCCAGATCGATGCCCCATGCCTTGAGGTCGTAAGTATATGCCAGTAAAGCGCTTCCCTGGCTCTGGGTCATGATGTTTTTCAAGTCCTGTGTGGTCAGTTGATCGTAAACCACTCTGACGGGAAAGCGGCCCACGAGCTGACGTTCCATGCCAAACTCCACCAGATCATCCGCCGTCAAAAATTGGCGCCAATTTCCGTCAAGCTCCTGTCGGGCCATCCGTTTTTTCACGATAATGTCGAGATGTTCAAATGCGCCGCCGGCAATGAACAGCACGTGTTTCGTTGACAGGGAAATTCTTTCTTTGCCGACATGGACAATGTTTTCCAAGCCGTCGACCATATGCAACAGGCCCTTTTGCACGCCCCTGCCGGAAACATCCTTGTAAGCGATGATTTCCGACGCAATTTTGTCGATTTCATCAAAATATACAATCCCCATTCGCGCCACATTCGGATTGCCGCCTGCGGCCAAAAGAAGGTCCAGAAGGATGTCACCGGCATTCTGTCCCACATAACCGACTTCACTGAATTTGGTCATGTCTTCGTGCACGAATGACACACCCACCAGATTTGAAGCGGTTTCACTGGTATAGGTTTTGCCGCATCCGGTGGGGCCGATGATCATGATGTTGGCTTTAGGCGCGCTGGTATTCCGCAGCGCAGCATCAATGTCCCCATGGCTGTCCGCCAACCCTTTTTTAAGTGCCTGCCCCAGTCTTCGATAATGAAAGGAAATGGCGGTGCACATGATTTTCTTTCCCTGCTCCTGACCCACGACAAACCGATCCATATCCGCTTTCAGCTGGGACGGTGTTTTGGTAAACTCGATAATCCCCTGAACGGCTTTGATTTCCTGATCTTCTTTCAATTGCTCGATCTTTTCTTTTATGCGTTCTTCTTTTTGCTTTGAAATGCCGTCATCCATTTTTATCTTTCCCTGTTCGTTTTCTTACGGTTTCTTTTGGCACATTCATGTAAAAAAAGTGTTTCAAAGTGGTATCGCATCAGTGCCTCGGAGCTTAGTGCAGGATTCAGTCGGTACAAAGACTTACACAATAGAATTTCATCCGGTGAATCGGCGAATATGAGATATGGGTTATCGACTTTATTGATAATCAACATGCTAAGGTGATACTCTTCTTCGGCAACCAGAGAAAATAAAGGCCTTGCCACCGGTGTCTTCATCCTGATCCGGAAAATATTGGCTTTCTTTGGGGTCAGATGATGATCTTCAACAGCATCGAAAATGTCAAGGAAACTCTCCTTAAGACCATATTGCCTGACAATGCTGCTGATTTGGTTAAACACATCGGGCTTGATGGGCTTTTTTTGTCTCTGTTTTGCTCGATGATTTTTTATATGCCTCAGTAAATCCATCTGGCCGATATCCATATTCCAAATATCCGGCAACGCCGGGTTCTATGGCCGTGAGACCCGGTTGATGCCGGTACACTATTATTGTGTTTTAATTATATGCGATAATCTTCAAAATCAATGGTGGGTATATGGACCCATAATTGATCTAGGCTGTGATAACCGTTTCGTCGACGGGGATCGTAGCCGTATCGCAAGGCGGTCAGTCCTTCTTCCAAGGCATTGATGATGTGCTTGGCCGTCATCTCATCCGGCGGATTGGATTGCTTTATACAAATTTCTTGCCCCGATTTATGCCCGAGCAGAAAGGGATGTTTGTACTTTTCCATGACAAAAGGTCTAAAGGGCGTGTAAGTCGAAACGGCGACCCTGCAGTCGGGAAACAAATAGCCGCGATCGTAATAATCTTTAAGGATATAATCTCCTGAGTGTTTATAAATATGGTACTCCTTCCGGTCGGCATTTATTCTGATAAAGCCGAAACCGTCGATTTCCATGGAGCCCGTGTCCGTAATGTAGAGCAGCGTTGCAATGTGCTCCGGTTTTATCCGGCTGAATTGCTGTCGCACTTGAATGGATTTTGTTATACGATCGACCTCGTCGGCCAATACTTTTGCATGGACGGCACTGCGGAACCAGTCCCGCAACTTCCGCCCGGACATCAAACCGTTTTCGGGCAATTCCAGGATCGGCGTTTGATTTTCGATATTTCTTAAGATTTCTTTTAACGGCTCGATATCCATAAATGTTTTTGCTTCTTGACAATAGCTTTCCGGAACCTTGATCTTTTGACCGATAAGATCCAAAATTGCTTCATCGCTCAATTTCTTGCGGCTCAGTCCTTTGTTCTTCTTTATGAAATGAGGCATAACCTGAAACAGTATGGTTCTGAGGGGCCCATCCAGAAAAATTCCATCGACCTCGCGCATCAGTTGGTATCGTCGGAGGCATTCATTTTTCATGCGATGATATGAATGTGGGTCGATGGATTCATAGTTTTTAACCAAAGAGCCTATACGAAATCCTTTTACAAAATGTTTGTCATTGAGCTTAATGATCAATTTCGATTCAGGCTCATTGGAATTTTCAGTGGTTTCCCCGGAACAAAAAACAGTTTGAATCTCTTTTTCTATATCCGGATCAAACAAAAGGGGAAAATATATAAAATCGGATGCCACCACAATTTCAAGGCCGGCATCAAACAATTGTTTCATTATTAAACTCCT
>JBAUWG010000351.1:0-18348 GCA_049583675.1 Desulfobacterales bacterium
GAGATTCGGCCTCTGTCAATATCGATGTCGACGACCGTTACCATGACTTTCTGGTTAACCGTGACGATATCCGCAGGATTTTTCACGTATCTGTCCGAAAGTTCACTGATGTGAATCAACCCATCCCGGTGTACGCCAATATCCGCAAAAGCCCCGAATGCAGTGACGTTGGTGATAATACCCGGAAGTTTCATGCCGGGCTTTAGATCCTTAATGTCTTTAATCCCATCTGCAAAAGCAAATGATGAAAACGGCTCTCTTGGATCGCGTCCCGGTTTTGAAAGCTCATCCAATATATCGTTTAACGTCGGTATCCCGATCGTGTCCGTGACATACTTTGAAATGTCGATTTTTTTTCTGAGTGTTTCATCGGTCATTAAATGCGTCACCTTGAATCCAAGATCATGGGCCATGGCATTGACAATAGGGTAGCTTTCAGGATGCACCGCGCTTGCGTCCAGGGGGTTACTGCCATGGATTATTCTCAAAAAACCCGCTGACTGTTCAAAAGCCATGGGCCCGAGGCGCGGCACATTTTTTAAGTCCATTCTGGATCGAAAGGAGCCGTTTTCATCTCGATAAGCGACGATGTTTTTAGCCAATTGCAGACCCAGTCCGGAGACGTACGTCAAAAGTTGGACGCTGGCCTGATTGGCATCCACCCCGACACGATTGACACAACTGATCACCACATCATCTAAGGCCTGTTTTAAAGAGACCTGATCCACATCATGTTGATACTGGCCGACACCGATGGACTTTGGATCAATTTTAACAAGCTCGGAAAGCGGATCCATCAGACGTCTGCCAATGGAAATGGCGCCCCTTATCGTCAGATCCAGATCGGGAAATTCTTCACGAGCGATGGCCGACGATGAATAAACCGAAGCTCCGCTTTCATTGACCAAAACGACCTGAACATCGTCGATTCCTATATTTTTAATGAAATCCTCGGTTTCCCTCCCGGCTGTACCGTTGCCGACGGCAATTGCCTCGATCTGATATCTTTGACACAGCATCTTAACTGTTTGCGCGGCACTTTGGGCCTTTTTTTCCGTCAAATGCGGATATATTGTCTCATGATAAAGGAATTTTCCTTGCCTGTCCAAGCACACGATTTTACATCCTGTTCTAATCCCCGGATCAATACCCATAACCTTCTTGGCCCCAAGGGGAGGGGCCAAGAGGAGCTTGCGCAGGTTATCTTCAAAAATCTTGATGGCATCGGCATCGGCCCTTTCTTTTGAGACCAAGCGTATTTCCGTTTCCAAGGATCGTGAGAGGAGCCTTTTGTAACTGTCATGAATCGAGAGTTTGACCTGCTTTGAATCCGGGCCGTCACCTTTGAGAAAAAGATCTTCCAGTATCTTTATGGCAGCTTCTTCAGGGGGGGCAATGGTCAGGTTTAAAATGTCGTCTTTTTCTCCTCTTCGCATGGCAAGTATTCTGTGTGATGGTGCCTTGATAATGGGTTCTTCCCAATCAAAATAGTCTTTATATTTGACGCCTTTTGATTCCATTCCTGTTGCAACGACACTCTTAATGGTCCCTTTTTTCGCAAATAACTGGCGCAGCCGATCTCTTGCCAAAGGATCTTCATTGATCCATTCCGCAATGATATGCCCGGCACCGGTGAGCGCGTCCTGAGCCGAATGGACATTCTTCCCGGAGTCCACATAGTTGACGGCTGCCGTGTACGGGTCTATTCCTGTTTGTTCAAATATGATCTTTGCAAGGGGTTCAAGGCCTTGTTCCATGGCGACAGTGGCTTTGGTCCGGCGTTTGGGACGGTATGGAAGATAGATATCTTCGAGCATCGCTATGGTTTCGGCTGAAAAAACCGCTTCTTTCAGTTCATCGGTAAGATGACCGTGCTTTTCGAGAGATTTCAATATGGTTTCCCGGCGATCATCCAGTTCCTTCAGCCGTTTCAACCGGTCCCGAATCGTTGTGATTTCAAGTTCATCCAGATTTCCTGTCGCTTCCTTGCGGTACCGTGCGATAAACGGAATCGTTGCACCTTTATCGAAAAGTACTGAAACCGCCTGAACTTGTGATGCTTTTATACCGAGTTCTTTGCCTATCGTGGTTTGATGGGGGTGTATCATTACTGAGATTTTAACGATCCTGGAGCATTTCCGCCAAGGCTTTTAATGCGATGGTGTAACCCTTGATTCCCAGTCCGGTGATCTGGGCGTCTGCGACATCCGATATCAAAGATTTGTGCCGAAACGGCTCTCTTTTGTAAACATTGGAAATATGTATTTCAATGATCGGTACATCGAGTGCAAGGAGTGCGTCACGGATGGCGATACTGGTATGGGTAAAGGCCGCCGGATTGATAATAATTCCTTTTTGGGTGGTCGCGGCTTCCTGGATTTTATCGATAATGGCGCCTTCGTGATTGGATTGGAAAGTATCGACAAAAATTCCCAGTGCCTTTCCTAAGTGTTCAAGTTGGGAATTGATTTCATCCAGGGTCGTATTGCCGTATACTTCCGGCTCTCTTTTGCCCAGCATATTCAGATTGGGTCCGTGAATGACCAACACCTTCAAGCTGTCTTTGTTCTGATCCATTTGATTATTAACTCCTTAGTTCATATTAGCTTTCCTGTTCCAAATTATAGGAAAGAGAAAAGAGGAATGGGGAAAGAGGATAAGGGAAACCACGGAAGAAGACAAATTAAAATAATAATATTTATGCACGATTTCGTTCATTTGCAATTATCTATTTTTAATTCCTATTTTCTATATCCTAACAGTGTTTTTATTCGCCGATCAGTTTTCGAAATGTTGAAATGGTTTTTTTATAATCCGGACTCTTGAAAATAGCCGACCCGGACACAAAGACATCCGCTCCCGCATCTGAAATATTTTTAATGTTATTTTCATTCACACCGCCGTCGACTTCGACAAGGGTAGACAGTCCCCGGTCTTGAATCATTTTGCGAAGAGCACGGATTTTTTCAATACTGTTGGGTATAAATTTTTGTCCCCCGAATCCGGGATTCACGCTCATGATCATAACGAAATCCACGTCTTCAAGGACCCATTCCAGGGCGGAAAGCGGTGTCGCTGGATTCAGCACCGCTCCGGCACGCAATTCCAATGCTTTGATCAGATTGACGGTCCGGTTTAGGTGGACACAGGCTTCTACTTGAACCGAAATCAGATTCGCGCCGGCTTTTGCAAAATCTTCAACATATTTGTCCGGATCCTCAATCATCAGGTGAACGTCAAGGGGCAGTGAAGTGACACGACGCGCGGCTTCGACAATCAAAGGACCGATCGTGATGTTAGGTACAAAATGACCGTCCATGACATCCACATGAATCCAGTCGGCCCCGGCTTTTTCAACAGATCGTATTTCTTCTCCTAATTTTGAAAAATCAGCGGATAGTATCGATGGTGCAATATATTTCATTGTTGAATCTCCAATGGCAGATAATTCAAAAATCAATAAATATCAAACAGTTTTATTAACGATATTGACATGATGGATACCCCGTGTCAAGGGACAAAAATCTTATTCACTCTCATAAACTTTTGCTTTTATCAATTGACCATCCTCATAAAGAAAAACGGTCGCGTTGTTGTTTCTGGGGATGATGAGCCAGACCTCCTCTCCGGGTTTCATGAAATCGTCAAATATGGGATTTGAAACGCCGAAACTGTTCAACACGACCCGGATATGCCTTTTCAAAAAGCCGTCTTTAAGCCGGTATCTGAAAAGGCTGCCTCCTTGAAAACCCGGCAGATACCCATGCCCTGCCTTTCCGGGTTTACGGTTAACCACTAGATCCACCGTACTTCCTTCGGCGACACAATAGCCGGATAATGGTTCCTGGGCAACGATTGAATTTAAAGGTTTGTCGTTATAAAAAACAGACGTGATCTTTCCAAGTGTCAGGGTGTGGTTTTCAATTAGGGAAATTGCATCGTCCAGAAAGCGCCCCCTTATATCCGGCATCTCATACTTTTGCGGTCGAATTCCAACACTTACCAGTAGGTTAACGCATTCTCCCCGGGTTACCATCGATCCGCGGGTCGGAACCTGGGCAATAATCGAATTTTTTTGGATATGATCGCTGTAAGTGCCGGATAGCGCTCCTTGACACAAGCTGTTTTCTTCGATGATGATCCGGGCCTGTTGGACAGGAAGATTTTCAAGATTGGGCATCAAAATGGACTTTGTACCTTTTGAAATGATAATTCTGACATCACGTCCTTTCTTTATTTCCGATCCCGGTTCAGGTTCCTGAAAAATAACGCTGTTCTTGGGCACTTCAGCGCTGTATTCCGATCCCACGACCTTTGTGTTGAGCCCCAGGTCTGACAGTAATTCAAGAGCATAAACAACCTCTTTTTCCATCAGGTCAGGTACAACCACCGTATCTTCACTTTTTACAATCAACGTGAGGGTCAGGTACGCGCTTGCACCTACAACGAGGATAAAGATCAAAAAGAGAGCTGCAGTTTTTACGATTCGCGAAATCATTTCATCCGTTTCATTCGCACGGCAAAAAAGCCATCCATATTGTGAAAATGGGGAAAGGTCTTGAGACATCCATTGCCGGTTAACAGCGATCGTGCTTTGTCCGGCATTCTGTCTCGATTGTTTTCTATAGCAAAATTTGGATGCGTATTCAAAAACCCATTGACCACGGATTCATTTTCTTCAGGTTCCAAGCTGCAAACGCAATAGACCAGGATACCGTTTGGCTTGACAAGATGCGCCAAGCGGTCCAGAAACATAACCTGTCTTTTTGACTGGCGAATCAAATCCTGTTCTTTCGTACGCCATTTTGCATCCGGATTTCTTCTTAATACACCCAGACCGGAACACGGTGCATCCAACAGGACCCGGTCGAATTTTTCCACGGATTTCTCGTCAGGAGGATTACTTAAGTCATGAACACAGGTCGTAACCAATGAAATTCCGAGACGATGCATTTCGGGCAGCAGACGAAAGAGTTTCTTCTCGTTGACATCCATGGCCATCAGCTTTCCCCGATTTTCCATCATCTGGGCAATATGTCCTGTTTTTCCGCCGAGACCGGCGCAAGCATCCAGGATTATTTCGCCCGGTCGTGGATGTAACAGAAATGTCACCAACTGGGCGGCCTCGTCCTGCACTTGGAACATTCCCTTTTCAAAGGCCGTCATCTCCCCAATGGTTCGTTTTGGATTGGAAAGCAAGACGCCGACAGGAGAATATGATGTATATTCAGCATGCGCTACATCTTTTTCAATGCACTTCAACAATTTTTTCCGGTCGGTCTTTAGTGTATTGCAACGGATTGTTAAAGGCGGGATGGTATTGACGGCATCACACAGCCGTTCCGTATCTTCCAATCCGAACCGATTGAGCCACCTTTTAACGATCCAGTCGGGGAGCGATTTCCTGATGGCCAGGGCTGACAGCGGATCTTGGGCTGCATCCGGGTATGAAACCTGTTGATATCTTCCTGCGGCGTTTCGTAACAGGGCGTTGACAAAGCGCACCACATAAGGTTTCTTAACGATTTTTGCCATTTCAACCGACGTGTTGACAGCCGCAGATACGGGTATCCTATTTAAATAGATGATTTGAAAGAGCCCGATGCGTAAAATATTCATGACTCTGGGATCAATCCGGTTCAAACGGGTTTTAGAGAAATGAACAATGATCCAATCGAGCCTTGCCCGCCACCGAAGAACACCGTAAACAACAGCTTGAAGCAATGCGCGGTCTTTTTTCGAGAAAAAGGCGTGGCGAGAGAGCAACTCATCCAATATATGATCTAAAGTGTCGTCTCCTTGATCAAGGGTGTTCAGGATATCTAAAGATGCTGTGCGAGCAGTCGTCGATAGGGGCTTGGTTTTCATTTAAAATCTGGTTTTTCGGGCCGAGTTAAAGATAAATCGTTCCACCTCGGCATCTTGTGTCCGAACATAGGAAATAGGAAAAAGAAAAGAGGCTTACATTTACGTGCCTTTGGGTGACCTATTTCCTGTTTTCTAATTCCTATTTCCTAACATTTGTATCAGTGCAACTTTGCTCCGGGCGGTAATGCGTATCCCCGCAGAAAATCTTTAATCAGGAGACGCTTACCCGACTCACCCTGAATTTCAAGAATAGACAGTACGCCTTTGCCGGCTGCGATCCACAGTTCATCGGGGAACCCTTTCATCACCGTTCCGGGAGCATCGGCTGTGTCCGTGAAAATATCTTTGGCTTTGAAAATCTTAAGGCGTTTTTCTCCATGGAAGGTGAAAGCGCCGGGCCACGGCGTCATCCCGCGGATAAACGCTTCAATGGATTGGGCCGGTGCCTGCCAATCGATAAGGCCGTCGTTTTTTTTAAGCAAAGGGGCATAGGTGGCTTGGGAATGATCCTGAGGAACCGGATGGATATCGCCGGTTTCAAAAGCGTTCAGGGTTTGAATGAGTAGGTCGGCGCCAAGATTCGCCAAACGCTCATGCAGCGTGCCTGACGTGTCGCCGGGTCCTATTTCAATTTCGGAGGAAAGGAGAATATCGCCGGTATCCATGCCTTCGTCCATTCGCATAATCGTCACACCGGTTTTATCTTCACCCTTGATGATGGCCCATTGGATCGGCGCGGACCCGCGATATTTTGGGAGAAGGGATGCATGAATATTGAGAGTGGCAACTCTGGGGATATTGAGGATGTTCTTTGCAATGATATGTCCGAAAGCAACCACCACAATGAAATCAGGTTCGTATTCTGTAATGATATTTGAAAATTCGCCGGATCGGATGGTTGGCGGCTGAATCACCTTGTAGCCAAAATTTAGGGCCGCTTTCTTAACGGGCGGGGAGGAGAGTTGCCGCCCCCGCCCTTTCCGGCGATCCGGCTGCGTGACGACCAAAACCACATTTCGATCATTGTTATAAAGGGCGCTTAAAGCGTGCACCGAAAATTCCGGAGTGCCCATGAATATGATTCTGGCCGTTTTATTCATTTTTGTTTTAAATTCTTGAACACCTTTCTTTTGTATATCCCCCGTTTTAAAGCGCTGATGCGGTCAATAAACAAAATGCCGTTCAAATGATCAATTTCGTGCTGGAGAACAATGGCAAGGAATCCTTCCGCATCTATCCTTACGAGTTTTTCGTTTATATCCACGCCCTCCACAGTAACGGCAGCCGCTCGCTTGACATCGGATCTGAAATCGGGGACGCTCAGGCACCCTTCGTCCTCAGACACCAGGCTCCCTTCACTGGATACGATCCTTGGATTGATCAGCACCTGCAAGGACCGTTCATTATCTTTCGGTGATATATCGTATACCATCAGGCTTTTATTAATACCCACCTGAATTGCGGCCAGCCCGATGCCGGGCGCCTGATACATCGTTTGCGCCATATTTTCAATCAAGTTCTGGATATCACTGTCGATTTTTTCGATCTGCCGGGTCGGCCTGCTGAGAATTTTTTCCGGGTATTTTACAATTTCTAATACGGCCATAGGGGAACCTTTTGTATGTGCTTATGAGTGACCCATGGGTGTTTGATGAAAAAAATTAAATGGCACACCTATTTCATCATAAATGATGGAAGATTGTAAATTGAAAATTTGTGGTATCGGTTCACTCCGCCAACCTGCCATCGACCATCTTAAATCTTCAATTGCCTGATCGACCCTTTTGGGGCATTGAATCGTCGGTGTTCATCGCGCTGTTGGGTCTTTTTTCATATGAGACCTGCCATATATTTACACTGGTTACTATCGCGGAAATAAACCCCACAATAATAATGGGAAATACTTGAACAGCATGATTTGCGAGGGTAAAACCTGCGGCGTCCTTGGACGAAACGCCAAAGAGCAGCAGGGCAAAGACACCCCCCGCCTCCCAAATTCCCCAGTAACCGGGAACCGAAGGAAGGGCGATAAAAAAACAAAGAATAACCATGGTTGCAGTGATTTCAACAAACGACAAATTAATTCCCGGGCAACCCAATGACATCAGGTAATATGAGAATGCCGCCAGGATCCAGATAACCACGGATAGTCCTATACAGGCGCACATTTTTGCAGGGTGTTTAATCAGCATAAAACCGGTGGCAATATTTTCCACAAAACCCACCAAGGGCTCACATATACGATTTTGTATTTTTTCCCGGACGTCAGTCCCGGCAAAAAACAACACTCGAGGCAGCCATCGGATAACAGCGTTCACCCCTTTCCGGGTTTTATTAAAACTGACCAGGATTATTCCGGCAATAAGCAGTAAGAGCAGTTTGAAGGTTCCTTTGCCCACGGCCGTAAGCAGGGCTTTGTTTAGATGGTACTTGCCAAAAACGATATCAAGATTCGGATTTATCTTTATTGTTCCCAGAAACACGGCAAAAAGAATAATCAGCATGCCGACATCAAAGACCCTTTCGGCGGCAACTGTCGCAAGGCCCGTGGAAAATGGAACTTTTTCTTTTTTTTGCAAAATGGCCGGCCTGGCTATCTCTCCCACCCTTCCGGGGAGGATGCAGTTGATCATAAAACCGATCATCAGTGGATGGAATGCCTGCCAGAATCCGATGTTGCCGGCCGGTTCAAGTATGATTTTCCATCGATATGCTCTCAACGTGAAGCTGATTAAAAGCGTCGCTACAGCCGGAAATAGCCAGGCATAGTTAATGGATTCAAAATAGTTTAAAAGTTCATTAAACGGAACATTTCTAAAAGCAAGATACATTGCCAGGGCGGACGCCCCAAGCCCTATAATCAATGAAATGCCGGCTTTATTTTTCATTCGAGTATCATCAGAGATCGGATCGGAATAAAGTGGACCAAACCCATAGGATCAAGACAAGATGTTACGCGCTCTTACAATATCTTTTTTGATTTGATCAGAAAGCTCGGGAAGGTTCGAAAATTTTTTTTCACCCCTGATACGCTTCACGAAATTTATCCTGATTTTCTGTCCATATATATTTTCATTAAAATCAAGGATGTGGACTTCAACCGAAAATATATGATCATCGAAAGTGGGGCTAAAGCCAATATTGGCAACACCTTGATAGGTTTTGCCGGAACATTCCACCGAAACCGCGTAAATGCCGTTTTTTGGACATAACTCGTTATGCAGCGTAATATTGGCCGTGGGAAATCCCAAAAGTTTCCCCCCCCTGTCGCGTCCGGAGGTGACTTTCCCTCTGATTTGATAATATCGGCCCAACAATTTTTGAGCCTCATCCACCTTCCCTGCCATGACAAGTTCACGTGTCCGCGTACTGCTGATTCGTCCCGGCCAATTTTTCGAGGTTTGAATCCAGTCGGCAACGACCACTTCAAACCCTAAATTGTTGGCGTAAGTTTTCAGAAGATCAATATCTCCTTCACGATTTTTGCCAAAAGTATAATCCTTGCCCACAACGATGGCTTTCATCCCGATGGCTTTCAATAGCACATCTTGTATAAAATCTTTTGCCGATATTGTTGCAAATTCTTTGGTAAACGGAACGCAAATTAAAACATCCACTCCGGCGTTTTCAATGAGCTCTATTTTCTGTTCATAAACGGTAATCAGCGACAAGTGGCCGTTTTGCTTCAATACACGAACCGGATGCGGTTCAAACGTCATAACAATAGACGTGCCGTTGATGGCATCAGCCTTTTCGATGACCTCATGAAAAAGGGCTTGATGTCCGAGATGAACGCCGTCGAAATTGCCGATGGTTATCACGGCATTTTTAAATGGTTTTTCAATTTTATCGAAATGATTAATGAGCTCCATACTAATTTTTCCCGCTGGTGAATATCAGCCTTGACAAAAACAAAGAAAAATATATATAAAGTACTCTTTAGATTAAATCAATCTTAAATGTCATGATTCATGCCGAAGTGGCGGAATTGGTAGACGCGCTAGGTTCAGGGTCTAGTGGGGGTATCTCCGTGGGAGTTCGAGTCTCCCCTTCGGCACTTTTAACTTTTAAATATTAATTATAGTATCGATAGATGATCAAAAGCCCCCGACTGTATGGACTGGTACTGTCAGGGGTTTTATTTTGTTTAAAATTGCCTATTCTATCCATATATAACAATACGTCTGCATTTATCATCTGAAGAGTGCCTCGAATTCACCTAAAGAAAAAGGATAATACATTTCGTATTATCCTTCATGCTTACGATATTCAGGATGTGTAGCTGCAGGCGGTTGATGTTTCGCAGGCTGAACATCCGTCGTTAAAATCTATTCCACAATCAAATTGAAATCCGAATCCCGAAAAATCAACTTTGATCGGGTCTGCTTTTCTCATCAACGTTTTGTCAACGAGGTATTTAAAACCGTCAATGTCGAAGACATTGTCTGTATCTTTCGGCTCATCCAGAGCCAATGCAAGAGACGGTCCGCTTCATCCTCCTTCATTCAAGAAGATACGGATCGGCATAACTTTTTTACCTTTTAGATATTCAGCAATCTTCTCTGTAGCTGATTTTGTTATTTTAAGCATGATATTCTCCTTGGGTTATAATATTTATATGGCTGAGCAATCCTGATACCTTAAAAAACTAGTTATGGTTATTGTATTTGTCAATATTGGACACGGATTGCAAAATACCAAAAGCAATAAAGCGCAGTTGAGAATGAATGTCTTATGGGCATAACTGCTGCATCTTAACATAAAGTTGAAAGAATTACATTTTTGTTATATATAAACTTTATTTTTCAGCACAGATCGGCAGGTTAAATTTTTCTTTATTTTCCCGATGCCGAGATGATAAAGAATAAAGGGAACTCCGATAGCTTATAAAGTGGAGGTGAATTCTGAAGTATTCAAATACATTTTGGAAGTTTTTCGTATCTGTTCGGCTGACCGTAGTGCTGTTGCTGTCCATCGCTCTCACATCGATTGTCGGTACGATCATTCCGCAGAACCAGAATCCAGCGGATTATTTTAGGGCATACGGTGAATTTTTATACAGGCTGTTTGATGTACTCAATATTTTTGACATGTATCATTCCTGGTGGTTTCAGTTTCTGCTGGTTTTGTTGACCGTGAACATTATTGTATGCTCCATCGATCGTCTTTCCGCGACCTGGAAGATTGTATTTACCAAAAATCCTTCATTTAACCTTTCAAGATTCAGGAATTTGCCACAAAAAGAGACATTTAGCGGCAGTCAACCGCCCAATGATCTCAAAAAGAGTTATGAACCGTTCATTTCAAAACATTTTGGGTATACCAAGGTTGAAGAGACCGATAAAGGGCTGTGTATCTTTGCCGAAAAATGGCGCTGGACCCGCTTAGGCGTTTACACAGTACATTTGAGCGTCATTTTGTTGCTGCTTGGCGGTTTAATCGGTTCCATTTTCGGCTTTAAGGGATATGTCAATATCCCTGAAGGTGAGGCGGTTGACAGTATTCGAACCATACCTGGCGGCAAAATTCGACCTCTTGGATTTGAAATCAAGTGCAATAATTTTAAGGTCAGTTTTTACGATAACGGGGCGCCCAAAGAATACCGTTCCAGTCTAACTATCCTCGAAAAGGGCCGGCCGGTATATAAAAAGGATATTATTGTCAATGACCCCTTGAGATATAAAGGCTATAGCATATTTCAATCGAGTTACGGCAAACTTCCTCCTCAGGCTAATCCTGAAAAAAAGACAGCTGTCGAAAAACCTTCCGGCATGATTACACTTAATTTTTTAAGTCAACAATCCGGCAAGTCGTACCAAATAAAAACCGTCATCGGCAAGCCGGTGGTAATTCCTGAAGGTTTGGGTAAATTTATGATTGTCGCGTACAAAAAAACTGCTGAATTTGTCGGTCAGAACATCGGTGAAGCCTATGTGGGGATTCTTACACCCATCAATGGAAAACCAAAAGAAGTTTTATTGCCGCTGCGTTTTCCGAATTTTGATCGTATGAGAAAGGGAAAGGTGGTGATTTCCGTAACCCATCAAACCGCAGAAACATTCAATCCCGGCTCGCAGGCCGGTGTGCGGTACTATACTGGCCTTCAGGTAACGAAAGATCCCGGAGTTCTGGTGGTGTACACGGGTTTTGTCGTCATGATTATCGGGTGTTTCATTACTTTTTTCATGTCCCATCAAAGAGTGTATGTTGAAATCATAAAGGGAAAGACAAAAAGCAAAATCATTGTCGCAGGTACGGCCAACAAGAATAAAATGGGGATGCAACAAAGAGTTAAAAAACTTTCGGATCAATTGGCCGATTTAACACGTACCTTATGACGGCGATTGTTTGTTTTTTAATTTCGGTTGTTGGGGGATAAAGCATGACCAGTTCAAATCTGTTGTCGATTACAACGTTCATATACGGTGCTGCCGCGTTTTTTTATTTGGCTTACTGGATCTTTAAAAAAGAACTGCTGGGCAGACTGGGTACATGGACCGCTCTAATCGGCGCTGTCGGCAATATTGCGGGATTAATCATGAGATGGATCGAATCTTATCGGATGGGCATCGGCCATGCCCCGCTTTCGAACATGTATGAATCCCTTGTTTTTTTTGCCGGCACCCTGATTGTCATCTATCTTATCATAGAACGAAAAACTCAAAATTCGATCATCGGAGCGTTTGCAACCCCCATTGCATTCCTTGCCATGGCATATGCTTCTCTGTCTCCGAACATCAGTGACCGGATTCAGCCGCTGATTCCGGCATTAAAAAGCAATTGGCTGATTGCGCATGTCATCACCTGTTTTTTAGGTTATTCCGCCTTTGCCATTGCATTCGGCATCAGCATTATGTATCTGGCAAAACAAAGAGATGTTCAGGATACGAGCAATTTGCTCTCCCGTTTTCCGAAAGCTCAGGTTTTAGATGAATTGAATCACCAGATGATCATGTTTGGGTTTCTATTTTTATCCATCGGGATCATTACCGGCGCTGTCTGGGCGAATTCGGCTTGGGGAAGCTACTGGTCCTGGGACCCGAAGGAGACGTGGTCTCTAATTACCTGGTTTATCTACGCAACCGTGTTACATGCCAGGATGATGCGGGGTTGGTACGGGAAACGGATTGCTTATCTTTCGATCTTCGGATTTATGGCGGTTTTATTTACTTATTTCGGCGTGAACCTTCTGCCCGGTTTGCACAGCTACGGTTCATTTTAAAATAATTTTTAAGGGGGAACAGACCCATGAAAATATTTATCTCCGGTGGAACCGGTTTTGTGGGGACCACCCTGGTGCGATATCTTTTAGATTTAGGGCACAGCGTTATTGCGACCGGCTCATCTTCAACCCATGACAGCATCGATCATGAAAATTTTCTTTTTATTTCGGCCGATACCACTGAAAAAGGATCCTGGCAAGATTCACTGAATAACATTGATGTGCTGATCAATCTTGCCGGGAGGACAATTTTCAATCGCTGGAGTGACCGCTATAAAAAAGAAATTTACAACAGCCGGATTCTCACCACGCGGAACCTGGTCGAAGCCATACCTGATAGTAAAGAGGTTGTGCTATGCAGTACTTCCGCTGTGGGGTATTATGGGGACAGAGGGGAAGAGATCTTAAAAGAAGATGCGGTTCCGGGAAATGATTTTTTGGCGACCGTTTCCATGGATTGGGAGAAAGCAGCGTTCCTCGCGGAAGAAAAAGGTGCCAGAGTCGCAATCCTGCGCTTTGGCGTGGTGTTGGGGAAAAACGGCGGGGCTTTGGCGAAAATGATTCCGGCCTTTAAATCTTTTGCGGGGGGACCCGTCGGGAGCGGGGATCAGTGGTTTCCATGGATTCATATGGATGACCTCATTTCAGCAATGATGTTTATCATTGAAAATCAGGCAATGAAAGGCCCAGTGAATTTTTGCGCACCGAATCCCGTCAGGAATCGTGATTTTGCAAAAGCGCTCGGCAAGGTACTCGGCAGACCGTCGTTCATGAAAACACCGTCCTTTATGATTCGGGCCCTTATGGGTGAGATGGGAACCGCATTGCTGGGCAGCCAGCGAACGGTTCCGGACAAGCTTTTAAAAAACGGTTTCGAATTTCAGTATCCGGATATTGGAAAAGCATTGCGCAATTTGGTAAAGTAAAAATCCGAATTAAAGGTCATACAGCGCATCATCCTTAAAAGGTGCTTTGCGGGTTGTTTTGCCGCGGATCGTTTTTTTCCCGGAAAGGGAAAACGGATCTTCTTCTTCCAGGATATCGCCCAATTCGGCTTCAACCTGCTCGGGATCCTCACCTTTTTCCATCCGTCTCAACGCCTCATCCATGCCGTCTCCGAGTTTAATTCCGGTCATATCGGTCAGTTTTCGCATCAGATTGGCCGCCTGTTTCGGATCATCTTCCTTGATGTTGTCCGCTTCACCGGCCAACATCTGCATGGCCCGTTCCATTTGGCTGCCGTCAAAGGGAAGATTGTCCAAATCTCCGTCTTCTTTGGCTCTTCCGGTGAAAGCGACCCAGGATATTTGTTTCGACAGCGTCTTTTTTTTACATTTCGGGCACTTGGGTTTTTTGGTGGTGTTGACGGTTTTAGAAAAAAAGTTGAATAATGTATTGCAGTCTTCGCAATAAAACTCGTAGATGGGCATAATTTCACCTCGTTTCAATTTCTTATTTAGAACATCTTTGGTTTTATCGTTTTTTTTGCTGTTTTTTTTGTATGTTCGCCCATGTGTCCCGCAGTGTCACCGTACGGTTGAATACCAGGGCGTTTTTGGAAGAATCCACCCTGTCGACACAAAAATACCCGAGTCTTTCAAATTGATACCTGGCCCCCGGCAGCGAGCCCGCCAAGCCGGGTTCCACGAAAAAAGGCGTTATTTTGAGAGAATCTGGACTCAAATTTGTTTTAAAATCGATATCTTTTTCTTCGTCGGGATTTTCCTTTACAAAGAGATGATCATACAACCGTACTTCGGCTTTGAGGGCATGGCCGGCCGAGACCCAGTGGAGCGTTGCTTTGACCTTTCGCCCGTCCGGAGATGACCCGCCGCGCGTTTCCGGGTCATAGGTGCAGTGCAGTTCATTGATCCGGCCGGTCCTTTCATCTTTAACGACGTTTACACAAGTGATATAATATGCATATCGCAGCCGCACTTCGCGGCCGGGAGCCAAACGAAAGAACTTTTTGGGCGGATCTTCCATAAAATCATCCTGCTCGATGTAAATTATCCGTGAAAAAGGGATTTTGCGGGTACCCATCGCCATATCTTCAGGGTTGTTCATCGCGTCGAGTTCTTCAACCCGATCTTCCGGAAAATTATCGATAACAACCCGCAGCGGTCGCAAGATTCCCATGACCCGAGGCGCATGTTTGTTCAGGTCTTCTCTGATGCTGAACTCAAGCAGGGCGATGTCGACCGTACTGTCCCGACGGGCAACGCCGATGCGTTCGCAAAAGTTCCGGATTGAATCCGGTGTATAGCCGCGGCGGCGGAGCCCGCTGATGGTCGGCATTCGGGGGTCGTCCCATCCGGACACATGTTTTCCTTGCACCAGTTCCACGAGCTTTCGTTTACTCAATACGGTATAGCCGAGATTGAGACGGGCGAACTCGATCTGTTGGGCATGGCAATCGACTTCGAGGGTATCGAGGATCCAGTCATACAATTCTCGATTGTTTTCGAATTCCAGGGTACAAAGGGAATGGGTAATTCTCTCGATGGAATCCGAAAGACAGTGTGCGAAATCATACATGGGATAAATGCACCATTGATCACCGGTTCTATGGTGAGGGACTCGTCGAATACGATACAGCGTGGGATCTCGCATAACAATATTGGGTGACGCCATGTCGATCTTGGCGCGAAGCACATGGGCGCCGTCTTCGAACTCACCGCCCCGCATCCGCTTGAACAAGTCCACATTTTCTTCAACAGATCGTGACCGAAAAGGGCTTTCAATTCCGGGTTCGGTCAGCGTCCCACGGGTTTTTCTGATTTCTTCGGCACTTAAACTGCAAACATAGGCTTTGCTCAATTGAATCAATTGTAGGGCATATTCATAGAGCTGTTCGAAATAGTCCGAGGCGTAGAAAAGACGATCTTCCCAATCAAATCCCAGCCAACGAACATCTTCTTTTATCGATTCCACATATGCCATTTCTTCTTTACTGGGATTGGTATCATCGAACCTCAAATTGCAAGTACCCCCATCGTATTCTTTGGCAATACCGAAATTAAGGCAAATGGATTTTGCGTGTCCGATGTGAAGATACCCGTTCGGTTCGGGCGGGAACCGGGTCGCAACACGTCCGTCATTTTTATTGTTTTTGACATCTTCGGCAACAATGTTCCGAATAAAATCAGAAGCAGGGAAAGACTCGGTTTTTGACATATTTAAAGCTCCAATTATTTAATTTGTTTCTTAAACCGTGTCGGCGCATTGCGAAGCCGGTCCACCACGCGGCGCTGACCGATAGTGATCAGAATATCAAAAATGCCCGGACCCGCCAGTTGTCCGGTGACAGCCGTTCGGATGCCGTTGATCAACACACCCGGCTTAACGTCGAGGGTTTGGGCCATTTCACGAATAACCTCCTCGGTCTCCGACGCCGTAAATTCCGCTGTCTCTTCCAGGCGGTCCGCCAGCATCGGAAGCCATTGTTCAAGCTGTGGGTGCTTGATGATATTCTTGTTCAGGGCCCGGTCTTCGACCTCGAAATCGTCTGAAAAATAGGCACGACCTCGAGTGGCGAAATCAGTGGTCAAGTGAAACCGGCTGCGAGTCAGTTCGATGGCATCCAAAAACCATCGACGTTTGCCGGTTTCATATTCGGGATCCCATATACCGGCTTTTTTCAGTTCAGTCCGGATATAAGGCGCGAGTTGATCTACCGGCATGGTTCGCAAGTAATGGGCATTGATGCTGACGGCTTTCGGATCCGTAAAATATTTTGGATCGCCCTTGTTCACATTAAAGATGGAATTTGCACGACCGATTCCTTCTAAAGAGAACGCCTCGATCAATTCCTCTTGGGAAAAAATTTCTCTCGATTCCGGCGTCGCCCAACCCAAAAGAACTAAAAAATTCAAAAATGCCCACGGCAAAAAACCGTGTTCTTTGTAAAAATGAACCGCCACCAACTCACCATGTTTTCGTTTTGAGATTTTGGCCTTTTTAGGGTCTAAGGTGAGCGACATATGAGCGAACCGCGGTACCGGCGCGCCAAGGGCCTGATAGATCAAAATCTGCCGGTGCGTGTTCGATAACCCGTCCTGCCCCCGAATAACATGGGTAACCCGATCCCGGATGTCATCGACGGTATTTGAAAGCAGATACAAGGGCTGGCCGTTGGAGCGGACAATCACAAAATCTTCTATATCTTGATATTTATGATCGATTTTTCCGTAGACAATGTCTTCGAAAGATACACAACCTTCTTCATTCGGAACTTTCATGCGAAGGGTGTAGGGAATGCCGGCGGCTTCTTTTTCGGCAATTTCATCCTTTGTCAATTGTCGACAGGTACCGTCATATTTCACGTCTTTTTTGAGTTTCAACGCCGCCGCTCGCTTATTTTCGAGCGCTTCTTTTGAGCAGAAACATTTGTAGACATGACCTGAATCCAGAAGTTTTTTCGCAGTCGCCAGGTGTTCATTGATGAACTGCGTCTGAAAATACGGCCCTTCATCCCAGGTGATCCCCAACCAATCCAAGCCGTCGATAATGCCTTTGATCGATTCTTCCGTGGATCTTTGGGCATCCGTGTCCTCGATTCTTAGAATCAGTTTGCCGCCGGTCTTTTGAGCAAAAAGCCAGTTATAAATGGCTGTACGAGCGCCGCCGATATGTAGGTAGCCGGTGGGACTGGGCGCAAAACGAACGATAACGTCCTGTTTCATATGAATTAACCTTTTGCCTTATTTTTTTATAATTTCGGATTCAAGTTTTTCCGCCAGATTGAAAGCAATATTTAATGCTTCATTGATTTTAAACAGTTGAATCTTGAATGTTTTAAGGGATGCGGGCGTCGCCGTGATGTCGGCATCACTCATAAGAAGTTTTTGAAGCCTTTTCGCCTTTTCGGACAAGTCGTCCAGTTTTTGAGCAAAAACGCCGATTTCATCGGCCCACTTTTTTCGTGTATCATCGGGGAAGAAGATTTGCCGATGCCCGAGACCTTCTTCCAACGCCCCGATGGCGTAGTCATCGGGGGCGGCGATTATTTCATACATTGTGTGCTCCTTTCGGTGGAATATACCGGATGAATTTGTTATATTATATTTTTTAAACTGTAAAATCGAGAAGATCCATAAAATTTTTATACGTGTTCGCAGGGTGTGCTTTTCTGTGAACAATAACCTGTCGAGTAAATAATTACAAGAGGGAGAAAGCGGTAAAATGAGCAATGAAATGGAATGTATGTGCATGGCGTGCGGGATATCGAGCTATATACCCGCCGATCTCATTAAGAT
>JBAUWG010000352.1:0-2649 GCA_049583675.1 Desulfobacterales bacterium
GTCAACGGGCCAGTTCCCTCACGCTACTCTTCATGACTCTTTAATTTCTAATTATGATAGGGATGAAACATTTAAAGTCAAGCTTCATCGGAATTTTTTTTTAGACCCCAGCCCGGAAAAGCCGAAGCCAAGATGGACAAATTAATCACGAAAGCGCGAAAGGACGAAAACACGAAAAGAATAAAAGACTATTTTCGTGCTTTCTAGATTTCGTATTTTCGTGATAAAAAATTTTTCATAAAATGCAAAGAAATAACTATCAAGATTCCAAAGTAGAACTTCCCAGCCATTGCCTACAAATCTAAACGATCCAAGAAATCAATAATGGCCCGGTTAAACTCCTCCGGCTTTTCCATAGGCAGAATATGCCCGGCTTCAGCAACTATTATCCGGCTTGCCTTCGGGATATTATTTTCCAAAAATTCTCCATACTTAAGTGGTGTCAACTGATCGTCGGCCGCCGACACCACCAACACGGGCAGTGTGATCGACCCCACAAGCTGCATCACATCGAATCGGTTGCAGGCATGAAAATCTCCCAACGCAACCGCGGGTTTACATCGTGCCGCTTCTCCCTGAAAACGCTTAATTAGTTCCGGCCCGGTTGTTTTGGAGGCGACGGATTTGCCGATCATCGACAGGTAACCGCTGTAATCATTTTCCAGCGTATCGAAGATCGCGGGCGCCACCTTGAGCTTGGCACCCGTATTGACCAGGATCCCGGCCTTTATAAAGTCCGGGTAGTCAAGCAGAAGCTGCTGGGTGACGGCTCCCCCCATGCTGATTCCGCAAATAACAGGGCTTGAAACGCCGAGTGCTTTGATAAAATCAATAACCGACCGGGCATAGTCTTCGATACGATCGCATCCGATTCCGCCGCTTCGACCGTGGCCGGGCAAATCAAGGGCAATCGTATTCGCGTGTGCAGCCAGACCCTCGACCTGCGCCTGCCAAAAAAAGCCGGATCCGCCGGCACCGTGAATGAAAAAAATTGTGGATTTTGCCGGATCCGGCGGCCACATACCCGCTAGATATCCAATTCCCCCTGCAGTTCCTTCCACCATTTGAACCTCCGTTAAGTGGATTAATTAAAGGTGACCTGATACACCATCTCCTTTTGCCGGATCAAGGCGCGCACCTCTTTTTGAATCATTTCATCCCGGATCGGCTCGACCTGCGAAAGCCCGGCAGCATTCTGATCCGCTTTATACTTCCATTGCGTAATAAACCCCGCTACCAGGACATAAGCGCAACCGCCCACCCCGCAGCAGGTGGAATCGAGCACGGCATAGCCCACAAAATACAAAATCTCCCGGTCCCGGAAAGGCAGGCAAATTTCTTTTACGAAAACATAATGCCCGCCGATGGCCGTTATTTCTCGCCCCAGTTCGGGATGGACGAAATCCAATGTATCGCTATCGCGCTGCATGAAATTTTCCTTTGATGCCGAAAAGTTATGTAATAACCATTTGGCTTGCACGGTTCGATATGATACATTTGAGTCGAATACTCAAGTTCGGACGTTTCCAACCAAGAATCTGTCAAAGGATAACTCACACTCAATGACAACATTGTATTTAAAAGATCTGGTGAAATCGTACTCGGGCAGGAAGGTTGTCAATTCAGTAAACCTCAGTATCAAAAGCGGTGAAGTTGTCGGTCTGCTGGGCCCCAATGGTGCCGGCAAAACCACAACCTTTTATATGTGTATCGGCTTGGTAAGACCGGATGAAGGCGACGTTCTACTGGACGATGAAAATATAACCAATTCCCCTATGTACGTCAGGGCCCGTAAAGGCGTCGGCTATCTTCCCCAGGAGACCTCGATTTTCCGCAAACTGACGGTCAAGCAAAATTTATTGGCAATCCTGGAAATCCTGCCCCTTGATGCAGCCGAGCGCGAGCATCGGGCTGAAATGCTGCTGGAAGAACTTGGCATAAAGCACCTGCAGAAGCAGAAGGCAAGTGTCCTGTCGGGCGGCGAAAAGCGGCGCCTTGAGATTTCACGCGCCCTGGCCACCAATCCCTCATTCATACTTCTTGATGAGCCTTTTGCCGGTATCGACCCTCTGGCCGTCATCGATATTAAAAACATTATCATGCATCTTAAGCGCCGCGGTATCGGTATACTCATTTCCGATCACAATGTTAGGGAAACTCTCGGCGCCTGTGACAATGCGTACATTCTGGTCGACGGAAAGGTTCTCGAATCCGGCCCCCCCAATCAAATCGCAGCGAGTGAAGCCGTATGTCAAGCCTATCTGGGTGAGGAATTTCAGTTGTAAAGCCAAGGCCTGATATGAAACTTCACGTGATAGGGCAGCGTCCCCGCTATCGGCAAAAAAAAGGCCACGCCCGGATCAGATGCTGCGTACCCTTTTAAAAAATTTTTAGCGGTTAATTAAACGACCGTAACATTTACCGCTGCGGGTCCTTTCTGTCCCTCTTCGATGTCAAAGGTGACCCGATCACCCTCCTGAAGCGACTTGAACCCCGAACCGTTGATGCCGGTATGATGAACGAACACATCCGGACCACTTTCCTGCTCGATGAAGCCGTACCCTTTGCGGTCATTGAACCATTTGACAACACCATTTGCCATTGCGGCACCCTCCTTACACTAAAGCTAAAGTTCTCATAGTCCCATAC
>JBAUWG010000353.1:0-4836 GCA_049583675.1 Desulfobacterales bacterium
CCACCGATACCAAGATCATCCCCCTTCAAGTGGGAAAATATATCCAACAGGGCTTTGATGTGGCGGAGGCATTCCGGCTGGCAGTGAATGATTTCGAAGGGTCCCATGCCATATCCATGCATACCGATCTTGCACCGGGCAAGCTTTTTCTGGCCCAGAAGGGGAGCGGACAGGCTATTTTTGTTGGTATTTCCGATGATCATTTTGTACCCTCTTCAGAGGTCTACGGGTTGGTGGAAGAAACGCCAAATTTTGTCAAGATGGACGGAGAAAAAGAAATACAGGGAAAAAACGGATTAACCCAGGGACAAATTTTTATTTTGGACCAGGAATCTGCCGGAGGAATAGATGGCATTACAGCGATGTATTATGATCGGACACCGTTTGATCTGAGTGAGAAGGACATCAAGCATACCGAAATCACTTCAAGAGATATCGACCGCCAGGATTTTCCTCATTATTTTTTAAAAGAGATCTCGGAAGCCCCGATTTCCGTTGAAAAAACCCTTCAGGGTCGCTGGAAAATTAAAGACGGCGGCACAAATCGATACGAGATCGCCCTGGATGAAAAAATATTTCCGGAGAAAGTGCAAAAAGCGCTGTTGAATAAAACAATACGGCGCATCTTTTTTGTCGGCCAGGGAACTGCCGGGGTAGCCGCACTGGCCTGTTCGGACATTATGAATTACTATATGGATGATTCATCCTTTTACATCAGTGCATTGAAAGCATCGGAACTCAGCGGATTCAAGCTCAGCGACAAAGAAAAATCAAACACCATGGCCGATGCGCTGGTGATTGCCATTAGTCAATCCGGAACCACAACAGACACCAACCGCGCTGTTGAAATGGTCAAAGAGCGTGGCGCATACACCTTAGGCATCGTGAATCGAAGGGATTCCGATATTACTTTCAAGGTGGACGGCGTGATGTATACCAGCAGCGGGCGCGATATCGAAATGTCGGTGGCGTCTACCAAGGCGTTTTATTCACAAGTTGTCGCCGGAGCACTATTGGGGCTTAAAATTGCCGGACTTAAAAACCGGAGACGCCATGACTTTATCTCGACTGAAATAAAACAGCTTCTTAAACTTCCCGATCACATGAGAACGGTGTTATCCATGCATAACAAGATCGGGAACTCGGCCAAAAAACTTGCGACAGCCAAGACATATTGGGCTGCCGTGGGGAGCGGGCCCAACAAGGCGGCGGCGGATGAAATTCGGATCAAACTGAGCGAACTGTGCTACAAAACCATTTCATCGGATTTTATCGAAGATAAAAAGCATATCGATCTTTCCTCTGAACCGTTGATTATTGTCTGCGCCGCGGGGACAAGAGGAACCGTTATCGGAGATATCATAAAGGATACCGCAATATTTCAAGCCCATAAAGCCACACCGGTGGTCATTGCCGACCAAGGGGAAAACAGGTTCGATCCATATGCGGAGGACGTGTTTCATGTTCCGCTGGTCAGTGAACATTTTGCACCCATTTTAAACACGCTGGCGGGTCATATCTGGGGATACCATGCCGCCGTGGCCATTGATGAGGCCTCACGGTTCCTTTATAATTTTGACAAAGATATTCGAAACACCGTGGATGATTATGCAAAAAAAGGCTCGGATGTCTATGAAATTGTTCTGGAGAAATCGTTTCGGGAAAAAATTGCCCTTTTCTATAAAGAATTCAGAAAAAAGAAAGCCGCCGGCGGTTTTCCCGCGGCCATGGGGCTGGAGATGGCCTCGGATCTGACGCTATTGCTTAAATACCTCTCGGGCCGGTTGCCGGTAACCGACTTTGAAATCGATTTCGGTGTAAAGGGGTCTGCCCTGAACATGCTCAACCAGCTATTTGAATGCTTGGCGAAATCGATTAACTGCCTGTCCCGTCCTGTGGATGCCATCCGCCACCAGGCCAAGACGGTGACTGTCGGGACGAGTCGCATCAGCGAAAAACTAGAGGGGATATTGTTTGAAACATTGGCGAACTATCAGATTCGTTCGGTTCAGCTGACCAACCGGAACATTCTGGTTCTTAAAAATCTGCAAGGGATCGTTGCAGATATTCAAGGGGCTATTCTGTATAAAATCGCCGGATTGAATCTGCTTGGCGAACCCACCGACGAAACCACGATCAACATCATCAGAAAAGACGGGGTACTCAAGCCGATCTCCTCCAGAGTGGAAACGGATCCGATTCTCAAGGGCACCAAGCGGATCATCGTGCGGGAAGGAAATGTGTATATCGGTATCGGTCGAAAAGATGATCGCAGCATTATCGTTATTCCGATTATATCCGCCTCCCCGGATACGCCCAATATGATCGAAAATATACTGCTGTTGAATATTTCGTTCAAGGAAGATGTACCTCTCGATGTTAAGATAAAGGCGCTTGGCGGGAAATATGAACGGATAAAAAATATCGTTCAGGAAAACAGCGTGAAATGGGATGATCGACATCTCGAGCTGGTTCAAATGAAAACGCTCTTTGGGATATCCGCAGAGAAGATCGGTGAATTTATCGTATCTCGTGTTAATCACCCGGCCGACGGAGGGGACTGATCGGACCGGTTGTGGGGAAATAAAGATCCTGGCTATATTTTTAGAATTTCAATCAGCCATCGCCTATTGAACAAAGCAAATTTCCTCCGGAGAGAATCAAGGCTTGGTCGTTTGACCGGAATTTTTAAA
Organism: Desulfobacterales bacterium; assembly: GCA_049583675.1. Lineage (GTDB taxonomy): Bacteria > Desulfobacterota > Desulfobacteria > Desulfobacterales > UBA11574 > UBA11574. The sequence continues at coordinate 2,694 of JBAUWG010000353.1, forward strand.
AATTGCGGGGTATTTTTCGATTCAGGCAAATGGTTTTCAGGTCGATTTTCGTATCATATACCAGAATCTCGACGCCGTATTCCAAGGCCCGCCGCAGCTCTTTTCCGTATGCAGGATCAATATGATCGGCGGGATGAAACCTTGTGGCATCCATGCGCTGGATGACAAAAAAAAACACACTGCGAAACCCTTCGGACGCAAGGGATTCAAGTTCGATCAGATGTTTGAGCCCTCTTGATGTGGGTGAGTCCGGGAAATATGCCACCCCGTCCTCAACCAGCGTGCAGTTCTTTATTTCCACGTAGCATCGATTTGAGATGATCTATTTTCTAACTCCTCTTTGCAAAAGTGTTTAGTGTTTGACAATCTAATAATGTGGTATTAGAAAATATATTTTATTAAAACACTCAACGCTCAGCACCAGATACTTGATAATTTCGACATTTTACGAATTCATTAAATTTCAGTATAAACACATCCTGCGAGGCGGTTCAAGCCTGATCGCGGATATCCTGGGAAATGTATCTTGAGTCGTTTTAAATATTGTTGAAAATATCTTTTTTCTTTGTTAAATCAATATTATTTTTGCAACCGTTAACAGACAGGAGACAGGAGATGACGGACACAAAAGATTTTGTTATCAAAGACAAGAGGATATTTGCAGAAGGGAGTAAGGATCACGAGCCGGCAAAACAAAAGGCCGAACCCGAAACCGAAAAGCCAAAAGACAAGACGGCGGAAAAAGAAGCCCCGAAGGAAAAAGAAAGCATCGAATACCAGCTTCCTGCAATAAATTTTGCTACTTTTATTTTTTCGCTGAATCATTCCGTGCTGGTACACTTGGGCGCCGTTGAGGACCCCATGACCGGAAAAAAGGAAAGGAATTTGTCCCTTGCCAAACAGACCATCGATATTCTGGGTATGCTGGAAGAAAAAACTCGAGGGAATTTAAACAAAGACGAGGAGAAAATGCTTAAAAATATGCTCTATGATTTGCGGATGATATATATCAAAGAAAAGCAATAATTCGAATATTCGATGAAAATTCTTTCTCCTGCAAAAGTAAACCTTTTTTTAAAAGTTTTAGGAAAAAGGATCGACGGTTATCATGAACTCATGACCCTGATGTGCTGCATCGGACTTTTCGATACGGTGTCACTTAACGTCGGTAATACACCTATCGCTGTTTCATGCAATCATCCCCTGGTTCCCGAAGACGAATCGAATCTAGCCTATGTTGCCGCATATCTTTTTTTAAAGACGCTTCAAAAAAATGACGGTGTAAAGATCTCCATTCAAAAACAGATACCGGTTGCAGCAGGTCTTGGCGGCGGCAGCAGTAATGCCGCCGCTGTCCTTTTAGGATTAAACCGATATTACGGTTATCCGTTTTCACAGGAAGATCTGATGTCCATGGGGCTTTCAATCGGAGCCGATGTCCCCTTTTTTCTTTTTCAGAGACCGGCCATCGCCACCGGAATCGGTGAGAAACTTGAGGCATATCCGGGACTGGAAAATTTATCGATATTATTGGTATCCCCGGGGTTCAGTATATCAACCGCCGAGGTTTATAAAAAACTGAATTTGGGATTGACAAAGTGTAAAAAAAAACTTAAAAGTTTCCTTTTAAATCATCAACGCTTTGATCCAAGATGCGATTTATACAATGACCTTGAAACAGTGACGGCATCAAAGCATCCTGTTATAAATACTGCTAAAAAGGCGCTATTGAGCCACGGGGCACTGGGAGCGTTAATGTCAGGAAGCGGGCCGACCATATTCGGCCTTTTTTCTGATTCAGATGGGGCCTCACAGGCAAATCATGCCCTTTTTCGTGTCTATGGATGGAAAATGTATCTTGCAGATATGATTACACAGGATACGGGATTTGACATTCAGGCTTAGAGACCTTTGAAAAACGCTCATTTTTGTTCAAGTTCAAGGAACACGAAAATTTTAACCGTAGAAATACATTGAGTATTTTGAGGATTAAGATTCGAGCGTGACGCAGAAATTGGTCAAAAAGGGGCGTTTTTCAAAGGTCTCGTTTAAGGGGTCGGGGCCTATGCGACTTTTCTTCTGGGGCGTCGTCAAGCGGTAAGACACAGGATTTTGGTTCCTGCATTCGGAGGTTCGAATCCTC
>JBAUWG010000354.1:0-13829 GCA_049583675.1 Desulfobacterales bacterium
GCGTTATGCTCAAAAAATAATCCTCGGAATATCAACTATATGCCTGTGGTTATTTTTTTCGCATGCCTTGATCTCGAACAAAAATCCTCATTTATGGATGGACACTAGTTTAAGTTTTGACGCCTTGATCAGCGGCTGAATAGTAAAGTTATGTTCAGCCAAAATCCGAATCTTAATGAAAAAAGAGTGGCAAATACTTGCACCGGATACTCAATTGGTTGAAAACCTCTGCAGGGAGATCCACTGCCATCCGGCTGTCGCGTCAATCCTGGTCAATCGTCAAATTTTCAGTGCCGCGGATGCCTCAACATTCTTTAATGCATCGCTGAACCATCTGAGCCCCCCTTTTGCCATAAAAGATATGGATGCCGCAGTCGATCGAATTTTTAGGGCCATTTCGAGCAAAGAAAAAATTATGATCTTCGGCGATTACGACGTTGACGGCATTACCGCGACAACGGTTCTTTTGAAATTTTTTCGCCGCATCGGCGCCCAAGTATCTTATTATATTCCTCACAGGGCCACGGAAGGCTTTGGACTGAAAAAACACCATATTTCGGATGTCGTGCTGCCCAAAGGAATAAATCTCATGATTACCGTTGATTGTGGATCCAACAGTCACGATGCGGTTGAAGCGGCGAGAAAGGCCGGCATCGATATTATTATTACCGACCATCATATGGTGTCCGGCACCTTACCTTCTGCTGTTGCAGTGCTCAATCCCAAACGAGATCACGATCCTTCCGGTTTTTATGATCTTGCCGGCGTCGGCGTGGCGTTTTATCTGCTGATCTGCCTTCGTAAAAAACTCCGGGACAATGATTTTTGGGAATATCGAAAAGAACCGAATCTGAGAAATTACCTGGATCTTGTCGCTCTCGGAACATTGGCCGATATGGTTCCGCTAACCCGTGAAAACCGGATACTCGCCAGGACGGGAGTGAAACTGATCCGCGATTCTCACCGACGCGGCTTGAACGCATTGATAAAGGTTTGCGGAATCGATAAACACGCCATCGACGCCGATGATATCGTCTTTTATATGGTCCCCAGGTTAAATGCAGCGGGCAGGATGGATCATGCGTCGACCGCCATTGAACTCATGATGGCTGAGGATGACCAAAAGGCCCGGAAAATAGCACTTTCACTCAACCGTTTGAACCAAGACCGCCGAAGTATTGAAAATAAAATCCTTTCCCAAATCCTCGATCACTTAAAGAAGAACCCGGATCTGCTCCAAAAAAACACCCTGGTTCTATCCGATCGAAACTGGCCTTTAGGGATTTTAGGAATTGTTGCCGCCAGAATCATGAAACAATTCTATCGTCCGGTTGTACTGTTCACGACCGCGGATGGCATCGGAAAAGGATCTGCCAGAAGTATTCCGGGGATCAATCTATATGAAGGGTTATCGGCCTGTGAAGATCACATTGAAACCTTTGGCGGGCATTCAATGGCGGCGGGTCTTAAAATAAGAGATGAAAATATGGAACCGTTTAAAACGCGTTTTGAACAGGTGGTGAGCCGGATGGCAGGCCCATTTGATTTTATCCAGAAAATCACCATTGATTATCGACTCGATTTTACCGATATTTCGGATCGATTGATTGATGAGCTTGAACCGTTGAAGCCTTTCGGCATCGGAAACCACGAACCGCTTTTTATGAGCGAAAATGTCCGGATTGCATCCTCAAAAGCGGTGGGAAGCCATCACCGGCAACTGGTATTAAACCAGAAAACAGATGGAGCTGAAAAGAGGTTCAACGCCATACAATTTAACGTCGATAACAATACCCTTGAAAAAAAACATTTCGATCGGATGGCATACCGGCTTCGCTGGAACCGCTGGAACGGGAGGAAACGTGCTCAAATCGTTGTTGAAGAAACATAGCATGGTCAACCCGAACATTTTTCTTGCAATAGGCATAACTCGGCATTATTATTCATCGTTAAAGAATTAAAATTTTCAATAAGATAAAAAATACGAGACACTATTATTATAGGTGAACCAATATGGCAAAAGTATTTCGACCCAGTAAACGTGAATCAAAAATTCTGTCAAGAATCGAATCTTCAAAAGAACATGCCCGCAGAAAAGCAATAGAAACCGCAAAAGAACACATTGAACCTCTCTCCAATGCCATTGCCATGAAGCTTGTCGAAGAGAAACTTGTGGAGACAACAAATAAAAATGTACTCGAAGAACAAATATCAAAATGTATAGACAAGCTGACCCACAGCGACGAATTTGATGTCGACTACCGGATTGCACCGCTCAGACATGTGGTTCCGAATCCGAATGTCGTCAGTCTTTACGTTGCGGCTTTTGTGATTGAGACCCTCATCAATCATAAAGTCGTGGTTGATGTGTTTGGTTCTGACGAAGAAATTTATGTTTGTATCAACCGGCAGGTTACAAAATTTCAGACCTAACCATGCGCCCTTCATTTCTCCCCAGGTTGGTGAACGAGCCTCTCGGCGACCCGGGGTTGTTTATCCCCTTTCTCCATCAAAAGCGCGCCATAATTTTTGATTTGGGAGACATTCATTCGCTGTCATCCAAGGACATCCTTAAAATCACCCATGTCTTTGTGACCCATACGCATATGGATCATTTTATCGGATTCGACCGGCTGTTGAGACTTTTTCTTGGCCGCAACCAGGATCTTTACCTCTACGGCCCGGAAGGCTTCATAAAAAATGTCGAGGGAAAACTTTCCGGATATTCGTGGAACCTCGTTGGGAATTACAGCAATCATTTTGCGCTGCATGTCTCCGAAGTGCATGCCGATCATTTGAGGGGAAAAGACTATATCTGCCAAAAGGGATTCGTTCCGGCTTCAAAGGTAGTCGAACACGCTTTTGCCGGTCTGCTTCACGAGGAACCGACATTATCCGTGTTTACCCGCGTACTCGATCACGGCCTCCCCTGCCTTGGATTTACCGTCAAGGAAAGATTTCATGTCAATATCAAAAAAGCCGACGTGGCCCGGCTTGGGCTGGAGATCGGTCCCTGGATCAAAGAATTCAAAGAGGCGCTGTTTGATCATCAGAATCCCGATTCGGAATTTAAAATACCCACCGGCAAAAAACAGGTCCAAAAAACATTTGTCTTAAAAGACCTTGCCGAACAAATCGCCATTATAACCCCGGGCCAGAAAGTGTCTTATATTGCGGATGTGGCGTTTAGCAAATCGAACGTAGAAAAGATCGTCGAACTGGTAAAAGATTCCGACCATCTTTTTATTGAAGCGTCTTTTTTAGATAAAGACAAAGATATTGCCGGAAAGAAAGGCCACCTGACCGCCCGGCAGGCCGGTCTCATTGCCGGCAAAGCCAAAGCACAGCGGGTTACCCCCTTTCATTTTTCCCCCAGATACCAGGGGCAGGAACTTGTTTTGGAGAAAGAGGTCATGGACACTTACGATCATGCCTTGAAACACTAAAGCCATAATAATTTTTTTTCAAAAAACATCCACGGCAGCACCGCCTCGGTATCATCTTCAGAGACTGCGGATCAGACAAAGATCGCAGAGTTTATAGGATTCATTCCCCGGGAAAAGAGTGTTGTCATGGGCTGGCTTCTCTTTTCTTTGCATGTCATAAAATTAACGAGTATCCGTCGCTTACATCGTCAGATGAACAAAAATTGGAATAAATACACGGCAAAATGTTCGCGCCAGGCTGTTCAAAAATTAAATTATAAATAATATCAAACAGATTAATGCCGGCATGATGGATCGTTGATATATGGCATGTTTGTTGCATTAAGTTCGTTTCATTTATCGTGAATTTTTTAAGGATTGAATGCATGAAGCAATCACAAGAACCGGAAATGAATCGATCATCCCTTGAGAAGGTCTCCCATAACATTCAAAACAACCTTTCAGAGAAACTCCAGCTTGTGCAGGAAAACTATCGTTCGCTGTTCGATAACATGAGCGAAGGGGTTGCGTACTGCCGGATGATTTTCGATGGAGAGCGCCCTTTAGATTTTATTTATCTTGCCGTCAACAGCGCCTTCGAAACACAGACCGGCCTGCAGAACGTCATTGGAAAACGAGTGACCGAAGTGATCCCCGGGATTCGAGAAAGTGATTCTGAACTGTTCGAAATTTATGGCGCAGTCGCTTTGTCCGGCGAACCTCGCCGATTCGAAACTTACGTCAAAGCTTTGGATGACTGGTTTGATGTCTCCGTTTACAGCCCCGAAACCGAGCGTTTTATCGCCGTATTCGATGTCATCACCGAACGTAAACGGGAAGAAAATGCTAAACAGGCAATGGTTGACCTGTTAAAGCTGATCAACTCGGCCGATGATCGAAAGGTGCTTTTAAAATCAGTATCGCACTATTTGAAAAAATGGTCCGGATGCGAAGCCGTCGGCATTCGGCTTAAAGACGGGGATGATTTCCCTTACTTTGAAACCTCGGGTTTCCCCGAAGCATTTGTCCGGCTGGAAAGCCATCTTTGCGCTTATGACGAGAACGGGGAAGTCAAACGAGATGCCGAGGGCAATCCGATGCTGGATTGCATGTGCGGTAATATTCTCCAGGGAAGGTTCGATCCTGGGAAATCCTTTTTCACCGCCGATGGCAGTTTCTGGAGCAATTGCACCACCGAATTGCTGGCCACCACCAGCGACGCGGACCGTCAAGCCCGAACGCGCAACCGTTGCAACGGCGAAGGCTATGAGTCTGTGGCGCTCATTCCCCTGCGCTCCGGAGAGCAGACCCTGGGTCTGATCCAGTTCAACGACCATAGAAAGGGATGTTTCACCGAGAAGTCCATTGCCTTGTACCAGTGGATTGCAGACAATATCGCCGCTTTTTTAGCAAAGAAAGAGACCGAGAACGAACTGCGGGTAAGCCGGGAACAGATGAAAGCCATTTTCGATGCGTCCCCGGCAGCCATTTTTTCTTTCGACACCGAGGGCCGGGTGTTGACCTGGAATCCGGCAGCCGAAAGCATTTTTGGATGGCCGGATTCAGAGATTATCGGCCGCCCCATTCCCATTATTCCTCCTGACAAACGCGATGAGTGGCACGCACTCAACCGACGGATTCTTGCCGGAGAATCGCTTTCCGACCTGGAAGTCACCCGGATGAACAAAGACGGCCGGCAAATTCCTTTAAAGGTTTCCACGGCACCGATCTATGATAAGGACGGCGCTTCCATCGGGGTGATGGCCGTCGCTCTCGATCTTTCCGAGCGCAAGCGGGCGGAAGATGCGCTGCGCGAAAGCGAGGCCAAGATTCGCAGCATCATTGACAACATCGCTATCGGTGTATCCCTTATCAGCCCCGACATGAAAATTCTGGAACTGAACCGGCAGATGCGAGAGTGGTTTCCGGGCATCCATCTGGCCGAACACCCCACCTGCTACCAGGCTTTCAATGACCCGCCGCGTGACCGGGTGTGCGACTACTGCCCGACCTGTAAGTCCCTTCAAGACGGTCGGGTCCACGAATCTGAATCGGAAACTCCCCAACCGGGAGGCGTTAGAAACTACCGCATCGTCTCGTCTCCGCTTTTCAATGCGAAAGGTGAAGTCACCGCATCCATTGAGATGGTAGAGGATATTACCGAACGCCGGTCGCTTGAAGAGCAGCTCCATCAAGCGCAGAAACTGGAATCCGTGGGCCGGCTCGCGGGCGGCGTGGCACATGACTTCAACAACATGCTGAGCATTATTATCGGTTACGGGGAAGATCTTCTCGATCAACTCCACGATGCAGACCCGTTGCGACAATCCGCTGAGGAAATCGTCAAAGCCGGAAAGCGATCCGCTGCGCTGACGCGACAACTCCTGGCCTTCAGTCGGAAACAAACACTTCAGCCGATCGTACTGAACATTAATGACATCTTGAGAAATTTGGAGAAGATGCTGAAAAGGCTTATTGGAGAGGACATCGAATTAACAACCTCTTTTTCGGAAGGACTGGGACACGTTGAGGTTGATCCGGCTCAAATCGAACAGGTGATCATGAACCTGGCGGTCAATGCCCGGGACGCCATGCCCCAGGGTGGAAAGCTGATCATTGAAACCGCAAATGTCGCGTTGGACGAGACATGTGCGATGACTCATGCGAGCGTTGTGCCCGGAAACTACGCAATGCTCTCCATAACGGATACAGGCTGCGGTATGGACGAGGCCACCAAGAAAAATGTCTTCGAACCGTTCTTTACGACCAAGGAAAAAGGTAAAGGTACGGGTCTTGGACTTTCCACAGTGTATGGCATCGTGAAGCAGTCGGGAGGAAATGTGTGGGTTTACAGCGAGCCCGGGAAAGGAACGATCTTTAAAATATTCCTTCCACACAGCCAAACCGATCCGATGCCGCAGGAGCCGACAGCGGTAAAGGAAGATATTCGATTTGAGGGATCGACGATCCTGGTGGTGGAAGATGAGCCCTCTTTGAGAAAGTTTGTTGAGCGGATGCTCGAGAAGCTGCAATGCCGGGTGACGGCCGCCGCCAATGGGGGTGAAGCCCTCCTATGGGTCGAGGAAAAAGGATTCCGCCCGGATCTTCTCATCACCGACGTGGTGATGCCGGGAATGAGCGCCAGTATTCTGGTGGATCGTCTCAAAAGAATCCAACCCGACTTAAAGGTTCTCTATATGTCCGGCTATACGGACACGTCTATCGTTCACCATGGCGTTATTGATCCAGGCACACCCTTTATCCAAAAGCCTTTCAACCTCAGTGACCTTACTTCGAAAATCGCGTCGTTGCTGCGACAGGAGCAAAAGAAAAAATCCGAAAAAGACGACTCTTTTCAAAAGCACTGAAGAGACAGCGCCTAAAATCCTTTCAGCGAAAAATGCAATGTTGTGATTGATGTATCCAATCAAGCAGGTATCAAATCAGCGTCGTCAAAAAACAGTTCCACAGAACCATCTTCAGATACATCATACAACGCCATAACGGATTCGGCGATTTTGTTGGCATATGGTTCAATGGGAAATATATTTTGGGTTCGAAGGATAGAAACCAAAGTACTCACTCCTTTGGAAATTGAACTCACGATAATCTCACTTTCATAGCTTTCTTCGCAGAGAAATGAAAAATTTCCCTTTTCAAGCATTGAAGACGCCACTTTATTCAAATTTTTATCAATGATGGCATATTCTCTGATTTTGAGCGTATTTTCAGTCCCATCTCTAGAAATCACATATTTTTGACGCATATCTTTTCTCCTTTTCATCCGGTTTCTACGCGGATGGATTCTCTTCTTCATTCGGGGATTGATTTGGATTCTCTTCTGATGTTATCGTATTTTTATCCAGTTTGCGTTGTCTCTTATTTTCTTTCTTTATCTTTCTTGCCAATTCTTTTTGACGTTTATTAAATTGGTAATTTGATCTGGCCAATTGGTTACCTCCTTGGCGGTTGTGTTTGATGATGACAGCAAGAAAAGGACCTATGAGCGGACTTTGTCGAGGTTTATGGTCTGATGACAGCGATTTGCAAAAGTAGAAACTGAAGAGTACCTTGGCGCCCACCGAGACGCGATCTCCGCTTCGCTGCAATGAGCTGCGGGGATTGCGAAGCTTCTGCCGGTTCAAACCAAACAAAAAGGCATCCCCTCAATATCGGAAGGAATGCCCTTTTTACTCAAAACATATGGTTAAATCACAGTGACATTTTCAGCAGCAGGACCTTTTTGTCCTTGCGTGATATCAAAGGATACCCGGTCGCCTTCATTGAGGGATTTAAAACCGGTCGAATTGATTGCTGAATGATGAACAAACACATCCGGCCCGTTTTCCTGCTCAATGAATCCGAACCCTTTTTGATCGTTAAACCACTTAACAGTTCCATTAGTCATGATAACATCCTCCTTTCATACAAATTTTCAACGTTGCAAACTGGAGGGTGCCACTATGACAGATGGATTGGTCCTGCAGAAAGAAACCGTCCCGAAGATTAAACAGGACTTGATTGAATGCATTTACAATAATCTTTATTCAGAAAGAACGCAAGCTAATTATTCGTAATTTTTAAAAAAAATGGCCAATATCCTTTTAAACGTGCAAAAACCGGCTGTTATGCGAACAAATTTACCATATCATGATATCTATTTCTTGATCTGCAAAAGCAAGCGTATGATGGACAACTTCCCCGGCTTTTTTCGTTTTAAATGCTTAAAGGAGATCTAAACCGGATATACCTGCGAACCCTCGGCAAATACGGCGACCGGGTATTTTGTCAGGTCGAAAGGATCACCATTCCAACAGACAAAGGATGCCCATCGTCCCTTTTGAAGCGTGCCGAGCATTCGATCAATCCCTAGGATTTCGGCGTTTTTCCTGGAAATCAGCTCCACGGCCTGCTGTTTTGTCAGACCGGCGCGGATGAACCAGCGGGTCTGCATCAAAAGATTCCTGGCAGGAGTTACGGGATGGTCGGTCATCAGTCCGTACTGCACCCCGGAATCCAGGAGATGCCGAATGTTTTTCCAGTTTTTGTGTTTGAGTTCCACCTTGGAAGCAAAGCCATCCACCGGTCCGTAAATGACCGGGATACCGGTTTTTTTCAATTCACCGAATATATCCGGACCGTGAACGTCCATGGCATGCTCGACCGTTACTTTGAGCTTGAATTCATCCACAAGACGCAGCATGGCGGCGATATCGTCAATTTTATGGACATGAATCCGCAGCGTCTCTTTGCGCTCCAGGATATCCTTGAAAACCGCCTGGGTCGCTGAGAAATGAATTTCCTCTTTCTTTTTCCCCGTGGCCCGGCGACGGGCTTCTATCTTTTGACGCACCTCTTCCAGTTGTCCCCTGATAAGACTCATGGCTCCCATGCGGGTGGTGGGCCGTTCTCCTTTCCAGTCTTTGGTGGACATCGGATTGTAGCCCAAGGCGGCCTTGATCCCTGCCCGGGAGACCAGCGCAGCGCTGCTGTGTGCAGCCCGGTGGCGAATAATCGCGGACCGGCCGCTGAGAATGTTACCGCTGCCCGGGACGATGCACGAATACAGCACCCCCATCTCGATGGCATCTTTGAAGGCCGCATCGTCCATCTGCAATGAATCGAGGACATCGGCAAGCACCGGAAAGGTATTCATCTTCTCGTTGCTTTCCCCTTGATCATTGGGCTCTCCGGCACGATAGATGCCGATGTGGCTGTGCGCGTCAATAAATGCCGGCGTAATGACGTCGAATTTTCCTAAAAGGTTGCCTTGGGCTGTTTTGGAGATCCCGGCGATCGTGTTGTTTTTTATTTGCAAAAAAGCGTTTTCGCTTAGCGATTGGCCGGTGTAGATCATTTTGGCAAAAATACAGTTCATTCTTAAGTTCCTTTCAATCTTACTTTACTTGTAATACCCGGCCCGGGTGATTTTTATAAATCATAAATTGCCATTAGAAGCTATCTCAAAATTAGGATTTTCGGTTGAGATCTCCCGCCGAAGATCGGCGGGACAAACACGCGAGGCCGAGGATCAACCCACAGGCATACTCAAGTATGTCGAGGACTTGATACGAGGGCTCAACGCCGGTACTTGTCCGCCTCCGGCGGATCGGACGAAAAGACTTTTTTGAGATGACTTCTAACTGAATATCGGCAATAATTAGTTAATACTAAAATATCCAACCAGAAATAATGGATCAGAAAGCAGCGCAATCTTTTGTTACTCAACTTAAGACGTCATACAGCATTAACCATCGCGGTCTTTTTGCTTTACTTTAAAAAGGGGATTCTTATCTTAAAAAAAATAATATGTAAATTGCTAAAAGAAAAATAGATATTACGATAAAAATGGTCAGGTCATGGGAAACGCCGGAAAATCAATTCTGCGATACATATTCTTATTTTTCGTATTGACCTTCTTATGGGCCGGTTGCGCAATGGTGCCCCTGCCGACCCAATCGCTTCATATCGGCCAATCCGGAGAGGTGGGCAGTTGCGCGGATTTTTTTACATCTCTTGATCAACAAACCGAAAGGGCCGGGGTTCTCGATCCGGGTGTTTTCCGGGTAAAAGATTATCCCTACTTAAGGGTGAATCGGTTCACCGCTTCATTTCGAGATGGGGTGAACGAGAAAGCTGCATTTTCCGGGTGGATGGACCGCATGCAAGCCATCGATCAAAATGCGCGCAAGTTAGAAATCGCAAACCTGCCGGATTCGGCGGTTGCTTCCCTGGACTCGGTAAACCAAAGAGCCGGACTTTACCGCAAGGTTCAAACCTGCGGCGACATTTTGAAAACCGCGGATTTTCAAAATGTCGAAAATCAAAAGATGCTGCGTAAAAGTGTTTCAGCACCCGACGATTATATTCTTTTTCGCAGGGTTTTGGGCATCTACCCGCTGACCCGCTGGTTTGTTTCTCATGGCGTGTCCAAATGGCATACCAAGGTGCATAAAACCTTTTCAGTCAAGCCGCCTGTTAAATGGAAAACGATCCAATACTTCCCGGCCAAACCGTTTAAACTGTCAGGACCCCGCCCCATCGTTTTGCCGAAAAAGCGCGATGCATTAGGCATTCCCGTATACTCTCCGAAAGAGCTGGAAACGCTTTTCCGAATGTGGGCTCCTGTCTGGGAAGTCCAGCTCAACGGCGACTATGATCGAATCGGGACGCCTGTTTGGACCCCCAAGGGTTCTCTCAAAATCGATATCGGCCGACCGCTGACATACCTATTGCTTTCCTTCACCCGATTCGGGAAAGACATTCTGACACAACTGAACTACATCATCTGGTTTCCATCCCGTCCCAAGGAAGGCGTTTTGGACATTTACGGCGGGCTTTTAGACGGATTGAATTATCGCGTAACGCTGGACAATACTGGAAAAGCGATTCTTTACGAGACGATTCATAACTGCGGATGCTATTACAAAGCTTACCCGACCCATCGGCTGCGGGTTCTGAAGGAGATTGATTATGCGGAACCGCCCCTGATCCTCGATGCACCGGATATAGACCCCTCGAAGAACGTGATGACCGTGGCCATGGAGAGCCGGACCCATTTCGTTCAGCACCTTTACCCTTCAAAGCGCGAATCGCAGGCGGCCAAGACGGTTTATTCCTTTGCCGACTATAACCGGCTCAGAAGTCTTCCCTATATAAGAGATCAACGAAAGAGCATGTTCGACCCGAGCAGCATTGTTCCGGAGAGCGACAGATTGGAACGATTTATCCTCTGGATCACGGGTGTTTATTCTCCGGGAGCCATGCGACAGTGGGGACGTCATGCCGTTGCCTTCGTTGGGGAACGCGACTTTGACGACCCGTTTTATATGGACAAGATGTTTAAACCCTTGAGTAAATGAGGCGTTGGGGAGTCAATGACCGCAACAGCAGGACTCACCGCGGGATTTTTCAAAAGCTTCCCGTCCCTCCCGGAATGAGAAGACGGCGATCAGGACAGCGCCGATGGCATCGATGCCGCCGATGCCTGTCCATTCAAACCCAACACTGGCCAAAAGCAGAATTAAGGAGAGATAGAGGCAGGTTTTGGTGCAGTTGGCATCTTCCAAAATCGCAGCGGAATTCAGTTTTTTCCCCACTTCAACCTTAAAGTGAATCAACACCCACATCGTGAAAATGGATATCAGTGCAATCACAATTCCCCAAAAAGTGGTTTCAGGCCGATTCCCCTGGTAGATATTGATACCGGCCGTGACGATCAAGCCGGCGGCCAATATATAAAATGCAATGCCCGTGATTTGAAGTGCCCTTTTCTCAAATGCTCCCGGGTGGGCGTCCGAGTTTTGACGAATTCGCCGGATCATATACCAAATACCGATACCGGACAGCACCTCGACAAAAGAATCGATGCCAAAACCCAGTAAAGAGAGCGTTTTATCCTCCGCACCGAAAAATACCGATACCAAGCCCTCGACAAGATTATAAAATACAGTGATCTGGGCGAGTAAAGATGCTCTTTTGTATAGAGCTTGTTTGATTTGACCGGCTTGAGCTGAGCCGGCATCGGGGATTTCCATTCACTGTGTCCTTTATTGATGCGGCAATACTTCTTTGGGACTTCTTTATGAACCTCATGGCCCAACGAAATATGAGATTTCTTTGGATTCTTTGCTTTCAGCGGAATCATGGACGGCAGTTACGACAAAATAATATTTCCCCCCCCTTTTCAGCCCGGTTATTTTGTGGGGACTTTTTACGTTGGAAATTTTGGTTCCGTTCTTTTTGGTAACGCCCGGCCTATCGCTCCAGTAAATATTATAGGACGTTGCATTGGGGACATCCTTCCATGATAAAGTGACATCCCGTGTGTCGGCACCAGTGGCTTTATCTTTTTGCTCTGAATTCGAAACTTTAGTATTCGGCACTGAACGGCTTATAATATCACCAAATTGAATCAATCCCTTTTTACGCTTAACCGTAAAAGATATCTCCTTTGATTTCCAGATCCGTCCTGAGCCATCCTCTGCAGTGACGACAAAATAATAGGTGGCGCCGGGCTCCAGATTAGTAATGGTAAAGGGATTCGTCACATGGGAAATTTTATAGCTGTTGAAAACAGTGACGCCGGGTGACTTTGAGCCGTAAATGTTGTAAGCAACCGAACCGGGATCGTCTTTCCACATCAGCGTTACCTGGCCGCTGTCAAGGTTGTCGGCCGGTGGAATATTTTCATTCCCGCCGCACCCGGCCAGGAACATTGCTGTCCAGACCGACAATTGAAGAAAAACAAGAAACAATAATGGCTTTTGGGATTTTCGCAAGTCATTAAACATAATATCTCACCCTCAACACATCCTGGTGTCCGCGTTATTTGTTATCGAGCAACCGATACGTCACGATAATACGTATCATTATCCGGCTTGTCAAAACCTTTGATCGCTCGATAATATCTCAAAAAATGGGCTGTAATCTCAATGATGCCTGCACTCAATAACATCCATGAAAATTTTTCTGCGTTCGATGCCGCGGCAAATGATGTGGTGCAGGGCTCCGGACGCATCTATGCTCGCTTTTTCCCGTATAATAACAGCTTATAAAAGGCTAAATTGTATGTCTGTCCCGCCTGTCCATTTAGATGGATCAACGCTTATGGGTAAAAAAGAACCGTGAACGGTTTTTTCCGGCTTGACAATCGATTGATCGTCGCAATGTTTAAAACATGATGAGGAAAGCAACTGAAAAAGTATATCGGAGATGATGCTATGGAAATCAAGGATTATTTCGAAAATACAAAAGGTCTGGGCGTGCTGTCTACGGCAGACAATCATGGAAAAGTAAATTCTGCCATCTATTCGAGGCCGCATGTCATGGAAGACGGATCCCTGGCGTTTATCATGCGGGACCGGTTGACCCATAAAAACACCGAACAGAATTCGCATGCGGTTTATCTATTCAGGGAGGACGGTCCGGGATACAACGGGAAAAGACTTTATCTGACAAAAGTTCGGGAAAATAATGATGCCGACCTGATCGAGTCTCTCAGCCGGCGAAGCTATCCGTCCGATAAGGACCGCAGGGAGTCCAGGTTTCTGGTCTATTACAAACTGGATAAAGAACGGCCCCTGGTCGGTAACGTGGACTAAATCCCGCGGGGATTCAATCTCTTTCAGATCCGCAAAATAAGGACCCGCCAATTGGAAGACCGGATTAAAATCAGTGTCGGCGCCTGTCTCTTGGCTGAAAACGTTCGCTGGAACGGTGGCCACGCAAGGGATGGATATCTGACCGATGCGACGGGCCTTTATGTGAAGAGAGAAACCTTCATCGAGCAGATTTTTACGCTAAAGCGCTTGCGCGAAACTCTGACCCAAAGAAAAACCTTAGGCAATCTGGTCGATTTTCATACCCGTCACAAGCTATTGATGATGTCACACAGTCCCCATC
>JBAUWG010000355.1:0-3347 GCA_049583675.1 Desulfobacterales bacterium
TACGACACGTATCTCATAGAACCCGAATTGAAACATATCGGCGGCGTATTTGAAAAAAGCAAAAATGCTAAAATTCAATTATGGGTTACTGCGGACAAACGGAAGATACCCGTAAAAATAAAAAGTAAAGTGGCTGTCGGGAGCTTTGTGGGTGAGCTGGTGTCAGCTACAGGTTTAAAATGAGACCTTTGCATGTCCCCTTTTGCCCAATTCCGGCGTCAGGCTCAAATTTTAATCCTCAAAATACTAAATGTATTCCTGTGGTTAAAACTTTCGCCTTCCTTGGCCTTAGTCAAAATTGAACATTTTTCAAAGGTATCATAAATATGGAATCACATAAAATCCATGGGAGATAAAAACGTGCCCAAAAACGGCGCCTTATCCAAAATATTGGTTTTGGACCTGTCCCGCTTGCTGCCGGGCCCTTTTTGTTCCATGATCCTGGCAGACCATGGTGCGCGGGTGATTTCAGTAGAGGACCGGCGGTTTTTATCGGATGATCTTTATATTTCAACGGTCAACCGAAACAAAGAACACATGACCTTAAACCTGAAAACCCCCCAAGGCAAAGACGTTTTTAATCGCCTGGTTGCTAAGGCTGATGTATTGATGGAAGGGTTTCGACCGGGAGTCGTTCACCGGCTCGGAATCGACTATGATACGGTTAAAGGCATCAATCCCGGCATTATTTACTGTTCGATAACCGGATACGGTCAAAGCGGAGCTTACCGAAATCGCGCCGGACATGATGTGAATTTTATGAGCTATTCCGGCGTGCTGGATCTTATCGGCGAACCGGATCGACCGCCGTCCATTCCGGGCGTCCAGGTGGCGGATATCGCAGGAGGAGGGATGAACGCGGCCATCGGGATCCTTTTGGCCTTGTTTGCCAGGCAAAGGACCGGAAAGGGGCAACATATCGATATTTCCATGACCGATGGCATGGTAAGCCTTCTGTCGCTGTCGCTTTATTTATATCAGCACACCGGAGAATCTCCTCAACGCGGCAAATCCACGCTTTCCCACCGGTTTGCGTTTTATAATACTTATGAGACCGCCGATGGACGATACCTTTCCATTGGGGCCGTGGAGAATCGCTTCTGGGAAAAGCTTTGTGAACACCTGAATGTTCCTGAATATGCCGCACGCCAGTACGACGAAACACGCCGGGAAGAGATCATCCATGTGATGCGAAAAATATTCAGGAAAAAAACACTGGCCCAATGGGAGACCGAACTTGCAGATATCGATGTCTGCTGGGGGCCCATTCGGAATCTTAAAGAGGTGCTGGAGGACCCTTATTTTCGGGAAAGAAAAATGGTCGTTGACATGGGTCCGAAAAAAGGTGAAAAGATCACAACCCTTGGGGTTCCCATTCGGCTGAGCGAAACACCGGGATCGATTCGGAGCATGCCGGTGAATTTTGGAGAGAGTACCGTTTCCATTCTCCGGGAACTCGGTTATTCGGAAAACCAGATCGCATCTTTGGAAGAAAAGGGTGTTTTTTGATCGATTGAATATATTGCCGCATCAAGTATAATAAGATCGTTAAGCTTCAATCAAAAAAGGTCAGTCGTTTGTGCCTGAAGGCATTTCGAACGGGATAGCATATGAAAAAGATTTTGGTAATTTCTCCCAAAGATGGCGAGTTGAGTATGATGTCCGGATTTTTGAAAGGTGCTGTTTCAAGCGGTCCCGTTATTTTCGTGCAATCAGGGGCTGAGGGGTTGAAACACGCAAAGGTCGAGTCTCCGGAGATGGTGCTGCTGGATTTTGGGATAGAAGAGATGGATCGATATGAGGTGTGCAAAAAGCTTAAATCAGACCATAGGACAAAACACATCCCTGTTCTTATGGTGACCGATACCGTGTCGGACACTAAGGGTTATATGATGGGATTGGAAGCCGGTGCAGACGGTTTTTTTCAGAAACCCATAGATACATCCGAGTTGACGGCTCAAATGAATATGGCGCTGCGAATCAATCGGTTGGAAAAAGAAAAAGCAGCGCTTAAACAGCAGCTTCGACAGTCTCAAAAGATGGAAGCCATCGGGACTCTGGCCGGGGGTATCGCCCATGAGTTCAACAACATTCTCTTCCCGATCATTGGATACACCGAGATGAGCATGTTTGATATCCCTGAAGACAGTAAAACCTATAAAAATTTGATCGCAGTCCTCAAGGCGGCCGATCGGGCCAAAGAGCTGATTCAGCAGATTCAAAATTTCAGTACAAAAGAAGGAAATCAGAGGAAGAAATTAAAGATTCAATATATTATAAAGGAGTCACTAAAGCTGCTCCGAGCCTCACTTCCGTCAACGATCGATATCCGCCAGGAGATCGACAAAACCTGCGGACCCGTGTCCGCCGCGCCATCCGAAATCCAGCAGATCATCATGAATCTGTGCGCCAATGCCTATCAAGCCATGAAGGATAAGGGCGGTGTGATGGAATTCACCCTCTCGGAAATGTCTTTGGATGCCGGCGATATTTTATCCGAAATCGGTTTGCGCCCGGGATGTTATCTTAAACTGGCGGTTATCGTCAAAGGCGCCGGCCTTGAACATGCCAACGCAAAATATATCTTCGATCCGTATCATGGCATCAGCAATAAAGATGAAGGGGTTGAGTCGGGTCTGGGCGTCGTATATGACATTATTCATCGGTATGGAGGGAAGGTGCATGTCGGCTCTATCCCGAATCAGGGGATCACCATTGATATTTATTTACCGTTAATCGATATCCCATCCGTCGCCAACATGTCTGAGATATCCGAAGAAGTAAAGATGCCTTTTGGCCATGAAAGGCTTTTACTGGTCGATGATGAAGAAGACATTGTTGAGATGATGCAATCCATGTTGGAAAAGCTCGGTTATCGCGTCGATTCCACCACAAGCAGCATAGACGCCCTGGATCGATTCCGGAAAAATCCCGAAACGTTCGACATGGTGATTTCCAACCAGACCATGCCTCAGATGACAGGCGTGGAGCTGATCAGAAGATTGCGTCTCACGCGCTCCGATATTCCCGTTATTTTATGTACCGGATTAGATGAAACCATCGCCAAAGACCATGCCGCGCAGTTGGGAATCAACGCTTTGGTCGTCAAGCCGGTCCGGACGGCTGAGATGGCAGGAAAGATCCGGGATGTCCTGAGCCGAAACCTGGACCCCAAATAGATGGATCATGTTCTGATCGTTTTATCGGGGAACTCACACAGATCGTCGAGCGGGCAGGTAGGGCATTTAGGCTTTCTCGCCGTGCATATGGATCTTCCGAAATAGATCAACTGTAAAGAAAAGTCGTTCCAATTCTCTTTAGGTATAATTTCCATCAGATCATATTCG
>JBAUWG010000356.1:0-1571 GCA_049583675.1 Desulfobacterales bacterium
ATTATAGCTTGACCATGAATGCGAGTATTAGAATCGATATAAAAGGTATTGTACAAGGTGTTGGATTTCGTCCTTTTGTATATCACCTGGCCAAGAGATACGGCTTGTTAGGTTATGTGTGCAATAATACATCGGGCGTTTCGATCGAGATAGAAGGACAAAAATCCAAGATTGATGAATTTATCGGCAAAATCAAAACAGCACCACCACCTCAGGCGGTTATCTTTGAAATAACAAGTTTTGATATTGAACCGGTTGGCTATGATGATTTTGTGATTCGCCCCAGCGACGATCAAAAAGAAAAGTTTGTTCCCATCTCTCCGGAAATCGCCACCTGCAGCCATTGTCTCTCCGAATTGTTTGATCCCTCAGACCGTAGATACCGATACCCTTTTATCAACTGTACCAACTGCGGTCCGCGGTTTACCATTGTAAAAGACATCCCTTATGACCGAAAATTTACGACCATGGCACCTTTTAAAATGTGTTGGATGTGCCAAAAGGAATACGATGATCCTGATAACCGTAGATTTCATGCCCAACCCAATGCATGTCCGGTTTGCGGTCCCGCTCTGACACTTCTGAATGATAAATTGGAAAAAGTAGATGTTCCGGATGTTATATCAGAAGTATGTCGGTTGCTCAAAGACGGCAAGATTATCGCAATAAAAGGCCTTGGCGGGTACCACCTGGCATGCGACGCCCTGAATCCGGATGCGGTCTTCAAGCTTCGATCGAGAAAATATAGAGAATACAAGCCGTTCGCTATCATGGTCAAAGATATAGATACCGCGAAACGTTTCTGTTATGTGAACGAAAAAGAAGAGAAGATTTTAACCGGTTCAATCCGGCCGATCGTACTCTTGAGAAAAAGGCCCGGATGTTCTGTGGCAGAGGATGTGGCACCCCATCAAAAATACCACGGCGTGATGCTTCCCTACACGCCGCTCCACCATCTTATCCTTGATGAGTCGGGACTTGCGCTGGTGATGACCAGTGGGAATATGAGCGCGGAACCGATTGTATATCGTGACGAACAAGCCTTTGATCGGCTTAAAAAAATTGCCGACTTTTATTGCATCCACAACAGAGCGATACACATTCGAACAGATGATTCCGTCATCAGGATATGGCGCGGCAATGAGATTGTTTTCAGAAGGGCCAGAGGGTTTGTGCCTTTTCCGCTTGTTCTGAATTTAAAGTTCCATGAAAATGTCTTAGCCTGCGGGGCGGAATTGAAGAATTCTTTTTGTCTCGGCAAGGACAATTTTGCCTTTATGAGCCACCATATCGGTGATCTGGAAAACCTGGAGACACTGATATCTTTTGAGGAGGGCATCGCGCATTTTCAGCGGATTTTTAATATATCGCCCACACTCGTCGCCCATGATTTCCATCCTGACTATCTCTCAACAAAATATGCCCTTGCTTTAGAGAATATTCCTAAAATAGGGGTTCAACACCACCATGCCCATATCGTCAGTTGCATGGTTGAAAATGAGATCGAGGGTGAGGTGATCGGCGTGTCCTTTGACGGGACCGGTTACGGCACAGATGGAACCATATGGGGC
>JBAUWG010000357.1:0-5560 GCA_049583675.1 Desulfobacterales bacterium
CGATGAGCACGATTTTCTGATTTTATGCAATCACGAAAACTCGAACGTTCGAAAGAAACGCTGAACGCTTCCCTGAAGACTTCATGTTTCAGATTACTGGTGAAGAGGCAGAACTTTTGAGATACCAGTTTGGCATCTCAAAGCCGGGACGCGGCGGTCGCCGTTATTTACCTTATGCATTTTCGGAGCATGGTGTATTAATGCTTTCCTCTGTTTTAAAGAGCGAAAGAGCTATACAGGCGAACATTGTCATTCAGCCGCGGCTTAAGCATGCAGATATTGTGAATAAACTTATAAACTAATGAGCGGAGTTCCCACTGCACTATACGGCAAGGTGGATACATCCGAATTCGGTCTGCTTGTTACGTTTGGAACGTTTACGAAACAAGCCCAAAATTTTGCTCAAAACAAAAGCAATTTACGTCTGATAGATGACGAGGAACTGGTCGCCCTTGTTTTCCAACACTATGAAAAATTTGACTCAAAATATAACGGGAGTCTTCCTCTAAAAAGAGCAATGTGCCTGAGCCTCTTTATGAATCTGAAGAATAGAAACTTATAATGTTTTGGATATCCCGGTGGTCAGATGGGCATATTTGAAAAAATAGACAGTACATATGATTGTAATTTTAACGAAATAGTAGAGTATCATGGCAGAGAAGCTGTAATAAACTTTTCGGACAAACTTTATGCAGGCTATTGTAAGTTGTTCTCAAGATCCGAATACTTGCTGAATTTTGAATGGTTAATTAGGCACTATCAAGCCGCTAAAAAGTTGGTGTTAGCCCCACTTTCTATACACAAACAGAGTTTCTCTTAGAAAAAAAGACCCGCAACCTTTCTTTCTATAGTATGTACTATGGGCTTTTCAATGCCTACTCGTCAAACATACTTTTGTTGCCCTATTTACAGCTTGATCGTGTATCTCAAATATCACACAATAAAATCTTTAAAGATATTCCAAATTATTTCGTTAAATACGGCATTTTCGATCAGAACTATGTAAATCTCTTAAATGGACTGAGGCTAAATCGTGAAGCTTATAGTTATCGGCTGCCTCTTGGTGGTAGTTTTCTAAAAGAAGAAAATGAAGAGCTTGATATAGATGTATTATTTAAGGATTTGTCTCAAAAGCTACCCATCATTATGCAAGTATCAGAATTGTTGTCCTATCTATCCTATTTTGCATGGAATAAGAAAGTAGGTGAATTGCCAGATGAATATGAAAAATACCAGACAGAATGCGACAGGATTTTCTTTTCATTTTTAGAAATTCACGATCATTTAAGTAAATATTGTTTGATAGATAACGATGATTACAGTCGTCAGGGATGGATGTTAAGGAATTTTAAATCTCCATTTCCACTTAGCTGGATAACAACAGCAAAGCTATGTGAAGATCTTGAATGTGGCTGGGAGTTCGATGAGGATGATGCAGCAAGCGAAGATGATTATAACATTAATGAGGTAAGAGGATATATCGCAGGCTGCATTGGAGGATTTTGAAGGGTTATAAAAAATAATTAAATTGATATCTATCCTAACTTTCGCATCCACTGATGGCGAGAGACTTACTTCTTTGTTGCCGGTAGATTAACCGCACATAATAGATTAGAAGGATAAATGAACGCACAAGAACTGAAACAGCTTGAAGATGACCTCTGGCGCAGTGCCGATACATTACGAGCTAATTCCGATCTCAAATCCAGTGAATACTCTACGCCGGTTTTGGGCCTGATTTTCCTTAAATTTGCCGACAATAAATATCGCCAGAATGAAAAGGCCATTCTGACGCAATACGCTAAGCTAAAGGGTACTCGGCGGGAAAAGCCGGTGTCGGAAATTGCCATTGAAAAATGTGGCTTCTATTTGCCAGACCATGCGCGCTACGATTATCTGTTGAAGATATCTGATACCGAAGCTTCGGAGGATTTTGAATCAAAACCAACAGAGTACTGAGTAACCTTAAGATTGCGTTTCCAGCTTGGCCATTGTTCAACCTTCTCGCGGGCTTCTCTGGTCGAATCCCAAAAGGTCTTGGTCTCGCTATTGGTCTTTTTTTTGATGGTAATCTTTCTTTGTTGAAATAGAGCTTTTCCCACTCCTCTTTAGAGATGCCGACCTGTCGCAGAATCCTTGCCAACAACTCTCGGCCGATATCTTTTTGATGCCGATTTGGGATCGTCAAAGTCAGATCACTCTTGACCATGAACGGATGTTTCCCACCGGAATAGGGGCCATCGAAGCCATACTTGCGGAGGCATCTGATCAGAACATTCCTCTTAACAGGACCCAAAATAGGCATCAGGCAACCGCTTGCTTTTTGATCTTAATTTCGATGTTGTCGATTGGAGGTATCTCCAGATTCTTATACACACGAAACAAAATCCACTCCTCTAAGACTTCTTCCAATTCGCTCCTGCACTTCTCTAAGGTTGAAGCGTTTGAATAGACTCCGGGACACTCCCGGATTTCGCCATAAAATGTCCCGTCATCCGAAAGAATTTCATACTTGGCATGCTCCATACCGGCTTGAATATACTTTCTAATCATTATCTTACCTCTCGCTTTAGACTTAATCGCGAATATCAATCGAGAACGCATTCGGAACGAGCTGCAATACAAATGCTGAATTTTTTTTCAAAAATGAAAACCTGACTTTTTTCACTTAGCATACAACAATTTTGTTGTACAACACATCCGTTGTATAACAATACGCGGATGGATATTACTTGACGGCGGAAGAAAATCCCGCCTTAAAAAATTCCCGATTCATTCGTGCGATATTGGCGATGGAGATTTCCTTGGGGCATTCGGCCTCGCATTCTCTTTCATTGGAGCAGTTGCCGAAACACAGTTCGTCCATCTTTTGAACCATGGCCAGCGCCCGTCGGGCCGCTTCCGGCCGGCCATGGGGCAGCAGGGCCAGCTGGGATATCTTTGCGCCGACAAAGAGCATGGCCGACGCATTGGGACAGGCCGCCACACACGCACCGCAGCCGATACAGGCCGCCGCATCCATGGCCTTTTCCGCAATATGTTGGGCCACCGGGATGGTATTGGCGTCCGGCGCACCCCCGGTGTTCACCGAGATATATCCCCCGGCGATGATGATTTGATCAAAGGCGCTCCGGTCCACCACCAGATCCTTGATCACCGGAAACGCCCGGGCCCGCCAGGGTTCGATCACCAGGGTGTCCCCGCTGGAAAAATGCCGCATGTGAAGCTGGCACAGCGTCGTCCCCTTTTCCGGTCCGTGCGGCCGGCCGTTTACCACCGCCCCGCACATCCCGCAGATCCCTTCCCGGCAGTCGTGATCAAACGCGATGGGCTCCTTGGCGTCCTTGGTCAACTGCTCGTTCACGACATCGATCATTTCCAAAAAAGACATGTCCGTTGAAATATTGGCCGCATGATAGGTCTCAAACCCCCCCTTTGCGCCGGGCCCTTTCTGCCGCCAGACTTTTATCGTGATGTCGATATTTCGGATCACTTGTAACTCCTTTGCGTGAGTTCCACGTTCTCAAATACCAGCGGCTCCGTGTGCCGTTCGGGGCCCTTTCCGTCCCCTTGATACTCCCAGGCCGCCACGTGACAAAAATTCTCATCATCGCGCCGGGCTTCGTTTTCTTCGGTCTGAAAGGCTTCGTTGAAGTGGCCCCCGCAGGATTCCCTGCGCGCGTATGCATCCATCACCAACAGCTCGGCAAATTCCAGAAAATCCGCCACCCGGCCCGCACGCTCCAGGCTCTGGTTGAAATCTTTATTCATGCCCGGCACCACGGCATTTTCCCAGAACTCGCCCCGAAGTTCCTGAATCATTTTTTGGGCCTTTAACAGACCATCGTCGTTTCTCGACATCCCGCAGTATTCCCACAAAATGTGACCCAGCTCCCGGTGAAAGTCATCCACCGTCCGTTTGCCCTTGATGGACAGCAGCCGGTCCACCCGTTCGTTAGCGTAGTGCACCGCATCCGCAAACGCCGGATGGTCCGGGGTTACTTCCGTCCGGTCCATGCCCGCCAGGTATCCGCCTATGGTATACGGGATGATGAAATACCCGTCCGCCAGTCCCTGCATCAGGGCGCTAGCGCCCAGTCGGTTGGCCCCGTGGTCCGAAAAGTTGGCCTCTCCCAGGACAAACAACCCCGGCAGGGTGCTCATGAGATTGTAATCCACCCACAGCCCGCCCATCACATAATGAGACGCCGGGTAGATCATCATGGGCTGCTCATAGGGGTTCGAGGCCGTGATCTTTTCATACATCTGGAAAAGATTCCCGTATTTCTGCGCAATCACCTCTTTCCCGTAGCGTTTGATGGCGTCCGCAAAATCCAGATACACCGCATATCCCGTCTCACCCACGCCTTTGCCCATGTCGCACTGGGCTTTGGCATTGCGCGACGCCACATCCCGGGGCACCAGGTTCCCGAAACTCGGGTATTTATTTTCAAGATAATAATCCCTTTCCGATTCGGGGATCTGGTTCGCCGGCCGATGGTCTCCGGGCGATTTGGGCACCCAGACCCGGCCGTCGTTCCGAAGGCTCTCGCTCATCAGGGTCAGTTTGGACTGGTACGTCCCGTGCACCGGGATACAAGTGGGATGAATCTGCGTGTAGCACGGATTGGCGAAAAACGCCCCTTTCTTATACGCCCGGTACGTCGCGCTCACATTGGAGGCCATGGCATTGGTCGACAGGTAAAACACGTTCCCGTACCCGCCGGTGCACAGCACCACCGCATCGGCCGCGTGGCTTTCGATCTCTCCGGTCTTAAGGTTCCTCACCACGATCCCCCGGGCCCGGCCGTTGATCACCACCAGATCTAGCATCTCCCGCCGGGAAAACATCGTCACCTGGCCCGCACCCACCTGACGCATCAGCGAACCGTAGGCCCCCAACAGCAGCTGCTGGCCGGTCTGCCCCCTGGCGTAAAACGTCCGGGACACCTGGGCCCCGCCGAAGCTCCGGTTGGCCAGTACACCCCCGTATTCCCGCGCAAAGGGCACCCCCTGGGCCACGCAGTGGTCGATGATGTGATTGCTCACCTGCGCCAGCCGGTAAACATTGGCTTCCCTGGACCGAAAATCTCCCCCCTTGATCGTGTCGTAAAACAGTCGCCAGATGCTGTCCCCGTCATTCTGATAGTTCTTGGCCGCGTTGATACCCCCCTGGGCCGCGATGCTGTGCGCACGGCGCGGGCTGTCCTGGATACAAAAATTCTTCACATAGTACCCCAGCTCTCCCAATGACGCCGCCGCCGATCCCCCGGCCAGTCCCGTCCCTACCACGATGACCGTGTATTTCCGCTTATTCGCCGGGTTCACCAGCTTGAGCGCAAACCGGTGCTTATCCCATTTCTCACTCAGCGGCCCCGACGGTATCTTTGCGTCTAAATGCATAATCATCTCCTGCCTAACTAGTGTCCATCTATAAATGGTCTTTTTGCCCGATCTCGGCGTTATGCTCAAAAAATAATCCTCGGAATATCAACTATATGCCTGTGGTTATTTTTTTCGCATGCCTTGATCTCGAACAAAAATCCTCATTTATGGATGG
>JBAUWG010000358.1:0-7179 GCA_049583675.1 Desulfobacterales bacterium
TTACACCTTTGACAGCATCATCGGAAAGAGCCAGTCCATCATGTCTTTAAAGTTAGAGGCGCGCAGAGCCGCATCCAACAGCTTTCCGGTGTTGATTTCCGGTGAAAGCGGTACCGGGAAAGAACTGTTCGCCCAGGCCATCCATCATGCCAGCGCCCGCAAGCTCTATCCTTTTGTACGGATAAACTGCGCGGCGATTCCCAAAGATCTTCTGGAATCAGAACTTTTTGGATATGAAAAGGGCGCCTTTACCGGAGCCGGATCCAGCGGTAAACCCGGCAAATTCGAACTGGCTCACAAGGGGACCATCTTTTTGGATGAGGTGGGGGACTTGCCTCTGGAGATGCAGCCTAAACTGCTTCGGGCCATCGAGGATTATGAGTTTGAGCGAGTGGGGGGGACCAAAATCATTCGAACCAATTTACGGGTTATCGCCGCCACCAATCAAAATCTGGAGCAAATGCTCGCTGATGGCCGATTCCGTAAAGATCTGTTCTACCGCCTCAATGTAATTCCTTTGCATATCCCAGCCCTTCGCGAGCGAAAAGCAGATATTATTCATATTGCACGGTGGATGCTCAAACAGATGGCCTCGGAAGCGAATATCCCTGAAGTAAAACTGGATGAGACAGCGGAAGCGGTATTAAAGCAACACGAATGGCCGGGAAATGTCCGGGAATTGTCCAATGTGCTGGAAAGGACGATGTCGGCGCTTGAAAGCAACACCATCCACCTCCAGGATCTTCCCTTTTATCTGTATCGAAACAGTCAGAAATCCGCCGCGAAAAATCGTTCGCCACTAAAAGATTTGCAGGCCAGAACAGAAATCGAAACCATTCATTTTGCGCTGAAGGAAAGCAACAACAACAAGGCTAAGGCCGCCAGGATTCTGGGAATACACCGCACTTTATTGTACAAGAAGATGAAAAAATATGATATTGCCATTAAGCGATAGCCCGCACCTGTCCGGAAATATTCAGGCAAAAAATCTCTTAACAAAAGCCATGACATCCTTTATCAAACCCGTCTCGTTCGCCAAACCGAATTGGGATATCACCGGTCCAAAAAATATTGTTGATATTGTAAAATACTTAATATATCAAATTTTGACGAGTTAATATCATTGTGATGACAATACTGTACAACAAGATGATTGCCGTATTATTGATTCTGTTTCTGAAATTATGATGAACGAGACGTTTGAAAAACTTCCCTTTTTGTCCATTTTCTGCGTTAGGCTCAAATTTTAATCCTCGAAATACTCAATGTATTCCGGTGGTTAAAATCTTCGCCTTCCTTGAATTTGAACAAAAATGAACATTTTTCGAAGATCTTGGACCAACTGCAGACGGCCTGGATGAATCGCGGATATGAGCACTAAAAAAATTCTTGTTGTTGATGATCAGCCGAGCCAATTAAAATTGATGCGGCAAATGTTGGATACATTGGGTTATGTGGCGGTTACGGTCGACAGCGCAGAAGAGGCCGAACATATCCTGAAGTTTGGAGAAAGCTTTCATTTGATTATTACGGATTTAAAGATGCCATGGCTAAATGGCCTTAATTTTTGCAAAAAGATAAAAAACTTGAATCCCAATTTAAAGATATATGCATTGACCGGCTATATTTATGACTTTGATCCCATTGACTTAGAGAAAGCGGGGTTCGACGTGATTTATCAAAAACCGCTCACCAAGGCTCGTTTAAAAAAAATTTTAAATGACGATATCGAATAAAATCGTGCCACGATTTTATAAAGCTCCCGCAGCTTGCAATCCTGACGGCAGCATTTTGCAGCCGGCAATCCTGCCTTGTCCCAACTCAACTTGAGTCCTTCTAAAAAACCGGCGAACAAGGCGTGACATGAACATAGCGCCGGATAGGAAAATTTGCCAATGGATGGGCAGGGTCTTATAATGAAGATAGAAGCCATCTCAAAAAAGTCTTTTCGTCCGACATCGGCGTTGAGCCCTCGAATCAAATCCTCGCCTTGATCTCGACCGAAAATCCTAATTTTGAGAAGGCTTCTATAAACCATAAATTCTGTTTAAGCTAAATGTGACCACATCGTGAAATCAAAGGAGGGGAAAACATGAAGATTCCGCTTCAGATTACTGCTCGAGATTTCGAATTGACGGAGGCCATCGAGTCTGCGATTCGCGAGCAGGCTGAAAAGCTCGATCGCATTTATGACCAAATCGTGCGCTGCGAGGTTGTACTTGAAGCGCCTCACCAAAGCCAAACAAAGGGGATTCTCTATAATGTTCGGATTAATATCACTGTGCCGGGCAGCCGGATCCAAGTGAAAAAAGAACAGCACGAAGATCTATATGTCTCGATTAATCATTCCTTTGACATCGCCCATCGCCGGTTGGATCAATTTGTCAGTCAACAGCGAAGAGACGTTAAATATCACGAAGAGAGGCCCTTTGGAACCATCACAAAAATCTTTCCGGAAGAGGGCTACGGCTTCTTAACGACCCCTGAGGGCAGAGAGATCTATTTCCATGAAAATGCCGTGCTGGGTGGAAAATTCAACGATCTCGATGCCGGTTCAAAGGTTCAATTCGTTGAGGCGGAAGGGGAAAAAGGCCCCAAGGCCAGCACGGTTAAACCAATGTGATACAAGATCTGCTTGTAGATATGTTGGAGCGTGAAGGATACGAAACAGTCACCGCATCCGACGGCAAAGAAGGACTGAGGATCTATCGGGAATATCCGGCAGATCTCATCATCACCGATCTCATTGTATATTCAACCGGACGCAGGTTTTAGCGATGCGGTGATACAAAGGAAGAGCGACCATGGTATATCCTAAATACGTCTTCATCACGGAAGTCGGCCCGCGCGACGGGCTACAAATGGAAAAGCAGGTGCTGTCCACTGATCAAAAAACAGGACTGATTAACGGTTTGGTGAAAGCCGGGCTGAGTGCCGTTCAAGTGGCATCTTTTGTTCATCCCGGCAAGGTGCCGCAGATGGCGGATGCCGAAGGTGTAATTGACGCTTTAGCGCCGACGGATACGGTTGAGTTTAGTGCCTTGACCCTCAATCTCAAGGGGATGGAACGGGCCTGTCGTACACCGATTCGGTGGATCGAAGTGTCGCTTTCGGCCAGTGAAGAGCAAAGCCGAAGCAACAGCGGCATGTCGGTTGACGAGGCCCTGGCCCAAGCAGACGCCATGATTGATTTAGCCCAACAGGAAAGCCGCAAAGTACGCGGCAGCATTCAGTGCAGCTTTGGATGCGTGCATGAATGCGAAATCGAAGTATCTCAGGTGCAGCGCCTGGCCGAGAAACTTTTGAACAAAGGCGTGGACCGGCTCATACTGGCGGATACCACGGGGATGGCCACACCACCGGCCGTGCGTCAAAATCTGACGGCAATTTTGCCTATGGCAGGTGATGTCCCGGTTGGGCTGCACCTGCATGACACCCGTGGTATGGGCCTGGTCAATCTGATGACCGCACTAGAAATGGGGATTGTACATTTTGACACCTCACTGGGGGGCTTGGGCGGATGCCCTTTTGTTGCCGGCGCAGCAGGGAATATCGCCACAGAGGACACCATCCATTTGCTAAACAGTCTGAATGTTGCCACCGGAATTGATTATGCCAAGGTAGCTGCAGAGTCGCGCAAGCTGAGCCGCCTGCTGGGGCGTGATTTTACCGGTAAGATGTACCGGCTGCTTTGATCTTGAAGGATCAGTCTTTACGCGCCTCCGGATCACCGCCGCCGCCGAGGACCTCATAAAGTCGAACTTGGTTAGTGAGTTTTGAAATATGGGTAGAAATGAGTCCCTGCTGGGACACATATAAGGCGCGCTGAGCGACCAGGACATTCAAATACGTATCGATGCCTTTGGTGTATCGAGTATCGGCGAGCCGGTAGCTAATTGAAGTCGCATCCACGAGAGATTGCTGAGCATCCATTTGGTCCCCTATGGTTCCTCTTTGAGCGAGCGCATCGGCCACCTCCCTGAAAGCCGCCTGGATCGCCTTTTCATACTGGGCTACGGCAATTTCTTTATCCACTTTACTGGCTTTGAACGCGGGCCATGTTCTGGCGTCAAAAATTGGCATAACAATTTGAGCGCCGTAATTCCATGCGCCGGTGCCGGAGTCAAACAGCCCGGACAGGTCGCTACTGGCCGTTCCGATGGAAGTCGTCAGCGCGATGCGGGGAAAAAAAGCCGCCCGGGCAGCGCCGATATTGGCATTGGCAGCCTTAAGCAGGTTTTCCGCCTGAAGAATGTCCGGGCGGGAAAGGAGTGCTTCAGAAGTGGTCCCGGGCGAAACATCCGGCAGCGGCGTAACGCTGCTCAGCGCTTTGGGAAGTAGATCCGCCGGCACGGATGATCCGACCAGCAGGTCCAGAGCGTTTTTATCTTGGGCCGCCAACTGCGTGTAGAGGGCAACATCCACCCGGGCCGCATCCACCTGCGTTTGGGCCTGGCGAAGGTCCAACTCTGAGGATATCCCGGTGTCAAAACGCCGTTTGACTAAATGGTAGACTGCCTGCTGGTTCGCGAGGGTGGATTGGGCCAGTTGAAGGTTTTCCCGATCGGCTGCAAGCGCAAGGTAAGCGTTTGCCACCTCGGAGATCAGCAAAATCTGTGCGCTGCGGCGAGCCTGTTCAGTCGCCAGATATTGTTCCAGGGCGCTTTTTTCAAGACTTCGAATGCGGCCGAAGAAGTCGATTTCCCAGTAGCTGATCCCCAAATCAGCTCTGTAAAGTTCCGAGGTCTTTGGACTTCCGCTGCTGGTAAGAGCCGCCGGCTGTCGCTGCCGGCTTGCGCTGCCGCTCGCATTGATCGTCGGCAAGAGCTCGACGCGCTGGATTCTGTACAATGCGCGCGCCCTCTCCACATTTAAAGCCGCCACTCGCAGATCCCGGTTGTTTTGCAGGGCTGATGCGATGACGCTTTGAAGCCGCTCATCCGTAAAGAATTGCCGCCACGGAAGCTCGGCGGCGGCCTGTGCCTTCTGCGGGGTCTGTTTGTATGCCGGACCGCTCGGCCAGTTGGCGGGAACCGGCGCTTCGGGTCGATTGTATTTGGGAATCATGGTGCAGCCGGCCCCAAAGAGAGCAATGCCAATCAGGAAAAGAAACACGTTCCGCGTCATTTTATCGATCTCCGGACGGATATGTCCCGTTAGGTTTGATCATTTGTTCTTTGTTGTGTTTGCCCAGGCTCTTTTCGATCAAAACAAAAAAGAGCGGTGCAAACACTGTGACCAGAAAGGTGGAGGTCACCACGCCTCCCAGTACTGCGGTGCCGATGGCTCTTTGCGCACCCGCGCCGGCACCGGACGCCAGCGCCAGGGGCAGGACCCCGAATCCAAAGGCCAGCGACGTCATGACGATGGGCCTCAACCTCAGCTTCGCCCCTTCTAAAGTCGCCTCAACCAGGTTCATCCCCTGTTCCGCACGGGTCTTGGCAAACTGTACGATCAGGATGGCGTTTTTAGTGGTGAGCCCCAGCGTCGTCAACAGACCGATCTGAAAATAGATATCATTGGGCAGGTGACGCAGAGATGACGCAATCACACCGCCGATAACCCCAAGGGGCAGGGCCATCAGAATCGAAATCGGGATGGGCCAGCTCTCATACAGCGCTGCCAGGCATAAGAAAATGACCAGAATGGAAAAGGCATACAGGGGCGCCACCTGGGTGCCTGCCTGCCGTTCCTGATAAGAAAGGCCGGTCCAGTCAAAGCCGAAGCCCTGGGGCAGTTTTTTGATAAATCCTTCCATGGCTTTCATGGCTTCACCGGAGCTTCTCCCCGGAGCCGCTTCGCCCTGGATGTTAATGGAGGGGAAGCCGTTGAATCGCTCCAATTTCGGAGAACCGGAAGACCAGTGGCCGGATGCAAAGGAAGAAAAAGGAACCATCTTGCCCGCGTTGTTCTGTACATAGAGTTTTTCCAGATCCCTTGGCAGCATGCGAAATGGCGCGTCCGCCTGGATGAATACCCTTTTAACACGGCCGCTTTGAATGAAGTCATTGACATACGCGCTGCCGAAGGCAGCAGAGATGGTGTTGTGGATGGCAGTGATGGGCAATCCCAACGCGCCGGCCTTTTCCCAATCCACGTCAATCCGATATTCGGACACATCTTCCAATCCGTTGGGTCGAACTTTTGTTAATACCGGGTCCTTTGCCGCCATGCCCAGAAGCTGGTTGCGGGCGGCCATCAGTTTGGTATGTCCCAAGCCGCCCCGGTCCAGCAACTGGAAGTCAAATCCCTTGGCGATGCCGAGCTCGATCACCGCCGGCGGGGGAAAAGCATATACCATGGCGTTGCGGATTTGGGAGAACATCCGCATGGCTCTTCCGGCCAAGGCGGTAACCTTCAGGTCCGGTCGCTTACGCAGATTCCAGTCCTTAAGCTTGATAAAGGCCATGCCGGCATTCTGTCCCCGGCCGGAAAAGTTTCTGCCGGAAACCGTCATACAGGACTCGACCGAGTCTTTCTCATGCTCAAGGAAATAGTCCCGCACCTTCGCCATGACCTCTTGGGTCTGCTCCAGCGTCGATCCCCGCGACAGCAGGGCCTGTACCATCAGGATTCCCTGGTCTTCGTCCGGAAGATAGGCCGTCGGCATCCTTTTAAATAGAAAACCCATGGCCGCTACGATCAAAACGAATATGACCAAGTAGCGGATTTTTTTGGAAAGGGAATGACGCACCAAACCCAGATACCGGTCTCTTGAAAAGAAAAAGAGACGGTCAAACCGTTTGAAGAACGGCCGCAGGAACCAGATGGCGCCTTCCGCAGGTTCATGGCCTTTGGGCACGGGCTTGAGAAAGGAGGCGCACAGCACCGGCGTCAGGATCAGGGCCACGACCACCGACAGGAGCATGGCAGCGATAATGGTGATTGAAAACTGGCGGTAGATCACCCCGGTGGATCCTGAAAAAAACGCCATGGGACCAAAGACCGCTGAGAGTACTAGTCCGATGCCGACCAAAGCGCTGGTGATCTGGTCCATGGATTTTCGTGTGGCTTCTTTGGGCGAAATCCCTTCCTCGCTCATGATCCGCTCCACGTTCTCCACCACCACAATGGCGTCATCCACCAGCAGGCCGATGGCCAGCACCATGGCGAACATGGTCAGCATGTTGATATTGAATCCGAATATGCCCAGTACGGCGAAGGTCCCCAGGATGACGA
>JBAUWG010000359.1:0-3274 GCA_049583675.1 Desulfobacterales bacterium
GGTTGAGTTCACCGTAATGAGTCGAGGTCGTCTTGCGGCGTTTGCCGGTGACGGTACAGGTGTTGACAATGCAAACGTCCGCCGGTTCTTCGGCGCCCGCCGGCACGCATCCCAAATCCATCAGCCGCCGGGCAATGGCATCCGACTCATATTGATTGACCTTGCAGCCTAAAGTGGTGATGGTAAACTTGGTCATTGGGTATTTGTTTTTTTATTTATAGGACACAGATAACGCGGATTTAACGGATCTTCGCAGATATTCAGGTTGGCTCGCTCTGCTCACAATCGGGGCGACGCCCCCTAATTTCTTTACGATCCGCGGAATTCGCACAATCTGTGTCATCTGTGTTCCATACGTTTTAAACTTTGATCTTTCAACTTTAAGCTTCGTTACTGATCCACCCCCCTCCCAGCACCTCATATCCATTATAAAATACCGCGCACTGACCGGGGGTGACGGCTTCCTGGGGGTTTTCAAAGAAAACCACGGCTGTTTTTTCGTCAACCGGGGTCAACCGGGATGCGGCGGCCGTGTGGCGGTATCTGACGCGGGTTTGAACCTGGACCGGCCGGATCGGTGCCTTTTGGATCCAGTTAATATCTTCAACCTTGCATTGAGAAGCGAGCAGATTTTTTTTGAATCCCACCGTCAAAACATTCTGACGGGTGTCCAAACGCACGACATAATAGGGCTCGGAAGCCGGGCAATTGATTCCCCGGCGCTGGCCGACGGTAAACAGGTGCAGGCCCTTATGCTCTCCTAGAATCCTGCCGCTGACATCTTGTATCAAACCGGGTTTAGGATCAAACCCCTGGTGCCGGGCCAGAAAGTCCCCGTACTTTTTGCTCTTGATAAAGCACACATCCTGGCTCTCGCTGATTCTAACCGGCTTGAATCCCTTTTGATTTGCCAGGCGGATCACATCTGTTTTCTTCATGGCCCCGAGGGGAAACAGTGCGGCGGACAGGTGACCTTGGCTCAAGCGAGCCAGAAAATAGGCTTGATCCTTTTTGTCATCGACGCCTTTATACAGATGGAACCTGCCGCGGCTATCTTCTGCTATCCTGGCGTAATGCCCGGTTGCCAGCATCGATGCACCCAAGTTTCGGGCAAAGTCAAAAACCGTTCCGAATTTAATAATAGGGTTGCATACGATACAGGGATTCGGGGTTTGCCCGGCCTGATAGGTCCCAATGAAATAATCGACGACATTTTTTTGAAACTCAATGCGGCAATCGATGATTTCAATGTCGATTTTAAGTTGATCTGCGATGGAAAAAATTTTATGGGGTCGTAATGAATGATCATCCGGACCGTTTTGGGGGATTGCGTCTTCATATCCGGTAATAAAATGAATCCCGATAACGCGATGCCCCTTTTCTTTTAAGATATGGGCGGCCATGAGAGAATCGATGCCGCCGCTTACGGCAATGGCGGTTAACGGCTTCATTAAAAATGATTTTTATTCGAAGGACGGACTTCCATGGCCCGGGTGGGACAGGCCGCAACGCACAATTCGCACACGCTGCATTTTTTCTGATTAAAATCCACCGACATTTCAGGCCGTTTGATGGAAAGAGCGTGTGTCGGGCACACGGCTGTGCAGGCGCCGCAATGGGTACATCTTTTGTTGATGCGTTTTATTTCCTGAGACGCATTCAGCACCTGTACGCCCCGTTGCTTGAGATATTTGATGCCTTCTTTGAAATCTTTCCGGCTTCCGGCAAGTTCCAACACCATCACGCCTTCTTTTCTGGGAAGTATGGACGCATTGAGAATGTTAAAGGTCAGGTCAAAATCCTTTGAAAGATAGCAAACGATGGGTTTTTCCACTTCCGTCTTAGGAAATCGCAGTATGAGTATTTTTGAATACACGGTGGACCTCCGAAAATTCTTTATTTTTGGCTTAAAGCATTATACTGTAATGGTCGATGTTTGTTCTGTCAACTGCATTTTAAACCCATAACCCGTTCTTGACAGCCGATTTATGAATCCTTTTGCGTATCGAACAACAGGTTTTGCCATCAAGACATTGGCCGGACTGTCAAAGGCAAACATTCATATTCACGACAAAGAGAACATCCCCAAAGGCTCCGTTATCTTTGTCGTAAATCATTTTACCCGAATCGAAACTCTCCTTTTACCCTATCATATTCATAAACTGGTGGAAATTCCGGTATGGTCCCTTGCCGATTATCAATTTTTTGAAGGAGCCCTGGGCGTTTTTCTCGACAAGGTCGGTGCGGTCTCCACAAAAAATCCCCATCGGGATCTTCTCATTATCAAAAGTTTACTGACAGGCGAGGCCAACTGGATTATTTTTCCCGAAGGCCGGATGGTCAAAAACAAAAAGATTGTTGAAAAGGGACAATTCATGATTTCCTATGCTGGCGGCAAATATCCGCCGCACACCGGTGCCGCGACGCTGGGGCTCAGAACCGAGTTTTACCGCCAGCGGTTTCGGATTACTTTGAAGGAAGATCCCGACAGAGCCCGACAGTTGATGGATCGCTTTCGAATCGACGCCGCCGAGCCGGTGATTGACAATAACACGTATATCGTACCGGTGAATGTGACATATTATCCCCTCAGGGCGCATGAAAATATTCTCAGCAACCTGGCCGCCCGATGGATAAATCATGTTTCGGACCGCATGATGGAAGAGATTATGACCGAAGGGAGCATGCTGCTGTCTGGTGTGGACATGGATATCCGGTTCGGCAAACCCATTGAAATCAAATCTTTCATGAAGCGTTCGGTCATAAAACAGGATATCTCCTCAAAACATCACATCGATTTCGACGACCCGATTCCTTCAAAACAGATCATGCACAAAGTTGCATTAAAGATTATGAAAGAATACATGTCCGCCATTTACAGCATGACCACTGTAAATCACGACCACATTTTTGCATCCTTGCTGAAGCAGATTCCGTTTAAAAAAATCGACGCGCATGATTTCAAAAGACGGGCATTTTTTGTGGCTGCGGTGAATCTTGATGAAACCGGGGTATGCCTGCATGAAAATCTTCATTCGGATCAGACCCATCTGTTGATCGACGACCGTTTCAACAAGCTTGAAAATTTTGTCAAAATCGCCGAGGAAAAGGGGGTTGTCAAAATAGAAAACAACCTGCTCATAAAAGACACCTCGAAATTTATCTCTTCTTTTGATTTTCATCGCATCCGTCTCGACAACCCTATTGCCGTTATTGCCAATGAGGTGGAACCTTTAAAAAAGCTCCAGCGCAGGATAAGGCGGTATGCGTGGAC
>JBAUWG010000360.1:0-8212 GCA_049583675.1 Desulfobacterales bacterium
GCCCATACCGGTGGCCATTCTGACATTCTGAATATCGTTGGTGGCATGGGCCATCAGGTCGCCGGTTTTGGTTTTATCGAAATATGACGCCGAAAGGATTTGAATATGCGCGAAAAGTCTGTTGCGCAGGCCCTCTTCCACCCGTCTGGACGCTCCGATCAGACACCGTCGCCACAGATACCGAAAAATACCGATTAATACCGAGATCCCGACGATATAAAGCGCATAGATCAACAGCGATAATTTGTCGATTCGATACCCGGTAAGATCGTCGATGGCCCATTTGATAATTCGCGGAATGAAGAGCTGGAGGAAATCGACGGTAATCAGAAAGATAAGGCCTAAAATAATGGATAGCCGCCTTTCTGAAAGATAGGGTTTTATTAAATATAAAGACTTCATAATTTTCTCTCAATCAACAACTTTTATATTAGAATTGCGCATGGGTCAACCACCGACGCCGCACCGAACCAACATCAAATACATTTGCTTGGTGTTTGATTCGTCATTACATTGACTTTCCCACCTGCTCTTGTTATGTTCTTTTGTTATGGAATCCGGGAGCATCGTTGAATATATCGACCGCCAGAGAATCACGTGCGCGGTGGTTTTGGAAGTCAAAAATCGAAGACTCAGGCTTCTAACCGAATCCAACCGCGAAATCAATCTTTCAGCCAACCGACTGGCTCATATGTGTAAGACCCGCCTGGATTTATCCATGGGAAGAATGAAAATGGTTCATATGCTCAAAGAGATCGTCGGTCAACGCAATGCATTGGTCAACCATATCGACATTAAGGAATTATGGGAAGTACTCAATACGGAACAAGAATGGATTGACCTCGACACCATGACGGAATTTTGTTTTCCGGATAATCCCAATGATAATCATGAATCCGCTGTGATTCGCGCTTTTTTCCATAATCGGCTTTATTTTAAATTTCACCACGATCGGTTTTTCCCGAATACTCAAGAGCAGGTCGAACAAAAAATTGCCCATGAAAAGGAAATTGCCCGCAAAAACCGCATCATTCAGGAGGGCGGCGACTGGCTGGCAAACGTCCTGATCCATGAAGATCCCCGGGTATCTGAAAACCATATTGAGATTGTAAACCTTATCAAGTCATTTTATCTGTTTGGAAAAGAAGGCAGATACTTTGACCTTGCAAAAGCAATACTTGAAAGGGCCGGTATTGATCCCGATGAAGAGGTCTTTAATGTTTTGGTAAAATTGAATGTATTTGAAAAAGATGAAAATGTCGATTTGCATCGATTCGGCATATCCGCCGGTTTCTCAGACGAGGTGAATCAATACGCCGCTGTTCTCATTGCTTCCGACCCCGTTTCATTATATGCCAGGGGCCGAAAAGATCTAACGATGCTTCCCTTAATGACCATTGACGGCCAATCCACTTTAGATTTTGACGATGCCATCAGCATTGAGGACACCGGCGATCATTATCGCCTGGGGATTCATATCGTTGATGTCGGACACTTTGTTCAAAAAGGGGATTGCATCGATCGGGAGGCGCTCTCCCGCGGAAGCTCAATTTATATGCCCGACAGCAAAATTCCGATGCTGCCGTCCGGCCTCGCGGAAGATTTGTGTAGTCTCAAGGCCGGTTCGCTTCGTCCGGCAATCAGCCTGTTGATAACAGTAGACAGATTCTATGATGTCACTCAATATGAAATCGTACCGAGCCTGATCAATGTATCAAAGCAGCTGACCTATTTTGATGTGAATATTATTGCGGACGAAAATGAAGAAATCATCACCCTCCGCAATATCGCCGAAAGATTCCGTCAGGACAGGATGGCCGCCGGGGCCGTCCAGATCACCTTGCCGGATATCAATGTCTGGATCGCGGATGATGGCGAAATCGCCGTAAGCAAGATCAACAGGGAAAGCCCCGGAAGAATGCTGGTTTCGGAAATTATGATTATGGCAAACTGGTTAAAGGCCAGGTTCTTGGGAGACCATCATGTCCCTGCCATATTCCGGGCCCAGGCATCACCCCGCGAAAGACTCTATAAAGGCAATAAAGGAACGCTGTTTCAAAACTGGATGCAGCGTAAACTATTAAGCCGTTTTGTTCTCACTCCGGAACCCGAACATCATTCGGGACTGGGGCTGAACGCATACATCACCGCCACATCTCCGATTCGGAAATATTTCGACCTTGCCACCCAGCGGCAAATACGATCTATTTTCGGTTTGGAAGCGCCGTATACGGTCGAAGACATCGAAAATATCATTCAAAGGCTTGAAGAACCCATGAGCTATGTCGCTAAAATCCAATATAATCGCCACCGCTACTGGTTATTGAAATACCTTGAAAAACACATCGGGCAAAAAGAAGAGGCGATTGTTCTTTATAAAAAGAGGAATAATTATCAAATACTTTTAACCGAGTACCTGATCGAGTGCGAATTGCCGTTATCGAGCGGCATCTCGTTGAAAGCCGAAGATTTGATACAGGTTACCATCCAACACGCCAATGCCAGAAAAGACGTGATATCCGTATTTATGGGGTAATCTCAGAGATCTTCGAACCAATTTCTCTCCAGGTTTTTTTTGACGCAATCCGGATCAAAAATCCTTCCGTTCATGACAATATAAACCCCCGGTTTTAATACCTGTACGGCGGCAACAGCACCGCCGATATTGAACGCCGCATCGCTGTATTTAAACCTGGCCGGCGCCATTGCTCCGGTGAGTACGATCACTTTATCGAGGATCCCTTTCAGTGTTTTAGCGGTTTGAACCATCGTATCCGTGCCGTGGGTCACGACAATATGTCGGTGATCATCCGATGAAATCCTGTTGAAAATCAGTCGGCGGTCTTCATCGGTCATATCGAGACTGTCCTTGTGCAAAATGGGGGATATTTCGTACTCGAGGTTGACATTAGCTTCTGTTAATATCTCGCCGATCTTTGATTCTCCCACTTCATAGGCGCTTTTGCGGTCAAAGTATATCTTGTCGATCGTACCCCCCACGGTATAAATTTTGATTTTCATAGGGTATTTACCTTTGTATGGTTGACAATGAAATCGGTCCTTTGAGTCAGGATCTTTTACCGGCGCTGTTTCAATAAAGACGCGTGATTTCGTCCGCCTCAAAACTGGGCCAGATCGCCGCTCTCCTTTGGCTGACCGCTTCGATGCCGCAGCCGGCCTCCACGACCTCTCCGATCCGGGCGATATTGATTCCCGCGGTTTTGATTTTTTTCATAAGCGGATCGCTCTTATCGGGTCGGCAGCAAATTAAGAGACTTCCCGAACCAATCAGTCCCAAGGGATGGATATGCAGCAACCCGCATATCTTTTGGGTGAGCTCAAAGACCGGAATCTCGTCCATGTTGATCTGTATCCGATATCCGCCGGCAATACTCAGTTCCACGAGTGCCGTTGCGAGCCCCCCTTCGGTGACATCATGCATGGCCATTGCCCAGCCGGAATCACCGGCAATTTTCGCTTCCTCCAAGATACTGATGGCGGAAAGTAATTGTTTGCACGCTTCGATATCGGATTTCGCCATTCCTAACGCCCTGAGCCGGTCCCCATGATCCCTGGCAATGACCGCTGTTCCTTCCACGGCCAAAGCCTTGGTCAATAAAACGCTGTCCCCGGTCTGAATATTGCGTTTATCGATCAGGCGATCTTTTGTTACGGTTCCCGCCATCATTCCGGTGATAACGGGTCGTGTCACTGAATCGGTGACCTCCGTATGGCCGCCACACAGGGCAATATTCCATCGGCGACACATGGATCCCAGTTCATGCATTGCCTGGCGTACGGCCGATGGCGTGACGCCGGGCGGAAACAAAAGGGTGGCCAAAAACCATCGGGGAGCGGCTCCGGACGTCGCAATATCGTTGGCATTGATCAGAACCGCATACTGTCCGATGCTATCCGTGGCAAAGGTGATGGGGTCTGATTTAATGACCAGTACTTCCTCATGGACAATATCCACTGCGGCCGCATCTTCACCCACACCGGCCTTGATCAGCACCGATGGGTCATGAAAATCGAACTCTTCCAGAAAGTTTCCAAGCAGATCATTGGGCAATTTTCCCGGTGAAAGAGGGAGCCCCAACCGGACAATGTCTTTAATCTCTTCAAAACCGGTAACGATAAAATCACTGTCGATCTCTTCGGCATTGGATGTCGCAGCATGATCGATAAAAACCGTGATACATCCTGCCGCTTGTCCGGCATGGATGTCGAAAATAAAATCGCCCACCATGATCATCTGACTGACGTCGATATTTAACCTTTCAGCCGCCAGAAGGATTCCGTCGCCGCTGGGCTTGATCCGGACCGGGGTCTCTCTGGAAATGACGACGTCAAAGACCGACAGATCGATATCTTCAAAATTTTTCAGCGAACGCTTTATGCTTGAAAGCGTGTTTCGAGTAATGATCCCCACGGCCACGTTCTTTGAACGAAGGTAATGAATCACGTCCTGTGCACCGGGATTGGGTTTGGATACTGCGGCGGCTTCTTTTTCAAAGCGCGCCAATACGGCCAAGGCTTCATCGCGCTGAGTGCGGCTGGGAAGATTTTCGATAAATTCGAGTACAGGGGTGTCGGCCGGGCAATGGATGGTTTTTTTCAGAAGCGGAAAATTCAGGGCGCCGGGTTTCGTCAATGTGCCGTCAAAATCGAACAACACGGCTTTGATACAAAAGGGCCGATACGTTTTTGGCTTGATCTTCATTATCCAGGTGTATTTCGGTACTCAGCTGTTCAGTGTTCAGAGTTCGGTGTTCAAGTGTTGAACTCTGAACGCTGAGCACTGAATACCTGAATTCCGATTACAGTTCAAAAGGCGTCAGACTTTCAAATCCTGTGTCGGTGACGAGGATGGTTTGTTCGAATTGAGCGGAAAGGGAACCGTCTCTTGTGACGGCGGTCCATTTGTCATCAAGGACGAAAAGTTCTTTTTTCCCGAGATTGATCATCGGCTCGATGGTAAAAA
Organism: Desulfobacterales bacterium; assembly: GCA_049583675.1. Lineage (GTDB taxonomy): Bacteria > Desulfobacterota > Desulfobacteria > Desulfobacterales > UBA11574 > UBA11574. Next base: position 4,985 of record JBAUWG010000360.1, read on the forward strand.
CCATTCCCGGAATGAGGGAGATTCCTTCTCTCCGAACACCATAATGAGGGATTTGAGGCGGTTCGTGGAATTCAAACCCAACCCCATGTCCGACAAATTCCCTGACCACCGAGCATCCATAGCGTTCTGCATATTTCTGAATGGCCCACCCGATATCGCCGATGGTGTTTCCGGGCTTGACCATCAACATGCCCTTTAATAGGCTTTTTTTAGCCACATGAACAATTTTTTTTGCGTCGTCTCCAGGCGTTCCCACGAAAAAGGTTTTGTTGGCGTCCGCATAATAACCGTTTAAAATGGGTGTGACGTCAATATTGACGATATCCCCATCTTTTAAAACCCTTTCTCCGGGTATGCCGTGACAGATGACTTCGTTGACGGATACACAGACACTTTTTGGATACCCCCTGTAATTTAGCGGCGCAGGGACTGCCCCGTGTTTCAGCGTAAATTCGTGTACTATTGTATTGATCGAATCGGTGGCAATTCCCGGCCTTATTTCAGGCTCCACCATATCCAGCGTATCTATCGCCAGGCGACCGGCCTTTCGGATGTTTTCGATATCCTGGGGTTCTTTGATCCGTATCCGGTATTTTTTGGCATATTCCGCCTTGAGTTTTCCAGGATCCGTTAAAATTTTACCCATGCAGCATTTTTTGTATTTCAGACCGCTGCCGCAGGGGCATGGATCGTTTCGCCCGCTTTTGAAAAATTTGTTCTTCATTTTTTTCTCGACTCAAATATCGTATTTTCAACAAACTATCGGTAATCCTCTCTGATCGGATAAAACACATCAATAACTCGGCTTTTAGCCAAAGCTTTTCCGGAATGAACGGCATCCGACGGGATAATCACCACGGATCCCGGACGGAGTTTTTTGCTCTCGCCGTCCACGGTCAGTTCGAATTCGCCTTCGATAAGGTTTGTGACCTGTTCATGGGGATGGGAATGTGCCGGCAATTGAGCCCCTTTTTCGATATTCCAGAAAGAAAACGTCATATTTTCGGAATGAATAAAACGAACTTTAAAGCCCGGGACAAGTTCTTTTTTTTCTATTTTTTCAAGATTTGTGTATTTCATTTTTCATCACCTTTTGCCAAACCCATCGTAATGCACCTTTTCATATTGCAAATCTTTTTTTGGGTGCCCGGACTTTTTCTCAGCCGGGTATCCGACGGCGATCATCGATTCTATTTTAAAGTTTCCCGGAATGTTTAACGACTCGCGAATGTACTGTTCCGCCGATTTTTCCGAGTCATGCATTCTTTTTCTGATCTGGATCCAACAACTCCCCAGTTCCATGGATTCTGCCGATAGATGAATATATATCGAGGCGATGGATGCATCCTCGATCCACACATCGGATTTTTCGGGATCCGCACAAACAACAATCCCCAATGGTGCGTCTTTTAGAAATGATGCGCCGTGGGGCTTGGATTTTGAAAGCCTTTCCAGCAAGCTGCGATCGGTCACCACGATAAATTCCCAGGGGTTGAATCCTCTTGAAGAGGGCGCTCGAAGGGCCGCTTCAATCAGTCTTTGAATTTTTTCGGTTTCGACGGGTTTTTCCAAGTATTGCCGAATGCTTCTGCGTTTTTGAGCCAGGGATAAAAACATATGAAATTCCTCCTCAATTCATCATTCAAATCATGACAAAATTATGTTAAAAAATAAATTATAAAGTCGATTCAATTTTTTTGCAAGGACGCCGGTGATTCAGCATGAAAATATTATTGATATATCCGTACTGGCTTGAAAAACGGGCCGATATCCAGGACATAACGGTTCCTCCCATCGGTATGTATTATATGGGCGCCATCTTAAAAGAGAACCATTACGATGTGGAGATATTGAACTGGTGCACCATCAATGAAACACCCGAAGAGATCGAAAAACGCCTTCTTGAAAAAAAACCGGATATCATCGGATTTTCCATTTTACAGGCCAACCGCTGGGGCGGTATTGAAATTGCCGGCATTGCCAAGAAGATCCTTCCAAACGTTAAAATTGTTTTCGGCGGCGTGACGCCGACATTTTTGTGGAAACATTTTCTAACCCATTTTCGACAAATCGATGTAGTGGTGATCGGAGAGGGTGAATATACGTTTTTGCATCTCGTAAAATTATTCGAAAACGCCAAAAAACATCATTTAAAAGACATTCGGGGCATTGCTTACAGAAAAAGCGGCAAGGTTGTCCGGACGGCTCCCGCCGATCCGGTTCATGACCTGGATGCGCTGCCGGTTCCGGCAAAATATTTTGAATACCGCCATCTGTCGCTGACCCGGGGCTGCCCCGGCAAATGCGCGTTTTGCGGGTCACCCAAATTTTGGGGGCCTAAGGTCAGGTTTCATTCCGTAAACTATTTTGTCGATGAACTCGAACGGCTTTACAAAAAAGGCATCCGCTTTTTTTATTTTTCGGATGATACATTTAGCGTTGATAAACGACGGGTGATCGAAATCTGCAAAAAAATACTGGAAAAAAGACTCGATATTACATGGGTCGCCATTTCGCGCGTCAACACGATGAACGAAGATATCCTTTACTGGATGCGAAAAGCCGGCTGCATTCAAATCAGCTACGGTGTCGAGAGCGGATCCGAAAAAATCAGACATGTTCTGAACAAAAAAATCTCCACCGAAAAGATAGAAAAGGCTTTTGCCATGACCGTTTTGTACGGCATATTACCCCGCGCCTATTTTATCTATGGATGTCCCGGAGAAACCCGCAACACCGTTCAGGAAACCATTGATCTCATCAAAAGGATCAAACCTTTGGTCATTCATTTTTTCGTTCTCTCGCTGTTTCCCGGCACTCGCCTGTATGAAAAATATCAGAAAAAAGCGAAGATCACCGATGATATCTGGTTAAACAAAATCGAGGATATTAAGTATTTTGAGACCGATCCCGATTTATCGGCCGAAGATGTACTGTCTTTCGGGAAAACATTGCGGAAGCAATACCATGAATTGATTCCTGAAATCGTGGATTCGATTTCCCTGATCGATAAAAAGGAGTTGTACCCCATGCATGCCGATTTTTGTGCCAGGCTCGGAATGACCTTTGATCATGGAGATTACGCGCATAATGACGCCATCAAAGGAAAAGAAAAAATGGCCGAAAAATTGTATATCAAAGCGCTGACCTATTATCCGCATCAAAGCGCCTATCTTGGTTTGGGGATATTGAATCAAAAGAAAAGCGCCTATGATGCGTCCATTAAAA
>JBAUWG010000361.1:0-9136 GCA_049583675.1 Desulfobacterales bacterium
ACCGATCATTTCCAAAATCAATCGCGCACCCGGCAATGATGCCAGTATCGGCGGTATCAAGGTCGTCTCTGAAAACGGCTGGTTTGCAGCCCGTCCCTCCGGCACCGAAGCCATTTACAAGATCTACGCGGAGAGCTTCAAAGGCAAAGACCATCTTCGCAAAATTCAAAAAGAAGCCCAGGAAATGGTCAACGATGCCTTTCAACGAGCCGGTGTAAATTAAGATCTGCCCACTAGATCAGGCTTTGGTTATACCCGGAGGAGATTTAGTCTGCCGTAAAATCATTGACTGATTGAAACTCCAAATATCAAATCCCAAATATTTTAGGCACAAAACTCAAAAGTAACATTATCAGTCTCTAATCTTATCTATGGAACCAGGTTGCCATACAAACATAAATTTTCTTATTACCCTCACTCCGGCCGGTAGGGTTTACCCAGAGCGCTCGGCATGCTGCCGGAAAGAAACGATAGAACCGATTTCATTTGCGGTTTATTTTCGGCCCAGTTCAGCACGGATTCCTTTTGGGCCAAGGACATCACCAAAAGCATGAAAATCATTAATGGAAACGGCGCGACCTGGAAAACCTGGGCCGGAACAGTGGGCAACCATTGCTGGCAGTATATTCCCATGATCTGCAAAAATGAAAAAAGATAGGCGCCCATGGCGGCTTTTATGGGATTCCACCCGCCGAAAATCACCAGCACCAGGGCAATCCATCCGGTTCCTTCAGCGCCCTGGGGGCGGCCCCATCCCGGCTTGACGCAGAGCGAAAATGCCGCCCCGGCAAGACCCACCAGAAGCCCTCCGCCAATTGAATAGATCATTTGCAGTTTTTTTGGATCGATCCCCCTGGCGTAGGATGCCAGGGGATGCTCGCCTACGGACCTCAGACGCAACCCCATCGGCGTTTTGTATATATACCAGCCGCAACAGGCCATCATGATCAGGCTGAAGTAAACCGGCAGGCTTTGATCAAAGAAAACCGGTCCCAAAACAGGAATGGTCTTTAAAAACGGGATGGGCAAAGAAAGTACCTGAGGACCCTGCAAACGGGAATAAGGGTTGCCGAGGAAATAGGCGAGATCACGGGTCATCAATGTGAGTACAAAGCCGACCGCCACCTGCGACTGATGCAAATAGATGCTGAAAAACGCAATGACTGCCGCAACAGCGGCGCCCACGATCGCGGCAAAAATAAAACCCAGAAAAATATTGTGGGTTTCAAAGGCAACGGCAAAAGCGACCATGGCGCTCAATAATATGGTTCCGTCAAGAGAGAGATTAATAACGCCTGCCTTTTCCGTTATCGTCTCACCAAGGGCTGCCAGCACGATGGGTGCTGCGCCGGCCACAACACCGGCAAATACCAGGGTTAAATCAAGTTCCATCATCTTTGGGCCATTCCTTGGGCCATTGTTCCGCGGACGCGCCATGCGTATACGGCCAGCGCCGCCAACACCAAAGCCCCTTGAATCACCCCGCTCAAGGATGAGTCGAGTTGAAGCATCATGGGGAGCTGGATGCTGCCCACATTTAAGCATGCAAAAAAGAATGCCACCAGGGGCGTGATCCATACATTATAGTTTGACAGCATCACGACCAGCAGCGCCAGGTAGCCATAGTTACTGGAAATAGCGGGCAGCAGGCGGTGATACACACCGGCCGCCTGAACGCTCCCGGCCAGGCCGGCGAACCCTCCGGCAAAAATCATGGCAATGATCATATATCGATCGGGTTTCAGTCCGAACCGATAGGCGGCTTCCCGGTTATTCCCAATGGCTTTCAAGTTCAACCCCATACGGGTATAGCGTAAAAACAGCACCGTTAATACCAGAGCAAGCACAGCCAGAACCAGCCCCACCGGAGAAAGTCGCAAGGCCGGGAAAAAGGGAAACCACAATTTTTGGGGGAAAAGCTCCGTCCCGCTCATGGATGCAATGCCGGGACGTCGCCAGGGGCCGAAAATCAGCCAGAGAATGATTCCCTGACCGACAAAATTGAGTCCAAGGCCCGCAAAAATTTCATTGACGCCCCCTTTTGTTTTCAGAACCCCTGCAACCACGGCCCATATCGCACCGCCAAAGATGCCGGCCAAAAGCGACAACCCAATAAAAAGCATCGGCATGCTCTTGGCCGCGTCAATTCGAAGAACCGCCGTCGTGAAAACAGCACCCAGCATGACCTGCCCTTCAACGCCGATATTCCAGAGGCCGATTCTAAAGGTATATAAGAGTCCGGAAGCGCAAAGCGTCAGCGGCACCCAAACCTGTATGACCTGTGACAATTTAATCCAGGATCCCAATGACCCATTGATGATATAATAATAGGCGGCAAAAGGGGGCGCCCCGGAAACAAGGAGGATAATCGTGGTGGATAATAACACCGCAAACAACGCCATCAGGCTTTCAACTAAATATCGGGTCATGATTTTCATGTTCTCTATAGCGGTGATCTTTCACAGTTGACATCGGGTGACATATGACCGTGTGATGGTTTCGTATAAAAATATGGATATGAAACTTGTGTTTCAGGTTTTGCCCGCTATCGCCCGGCCAAGCTCGTGAACATCTGTCTGATTCGCGGGTGTATCCATAATCACGGCACCGTCGAAAAAAACCAGGACGCGATCGGCATTCATTAGGATTTCGTCGAGTTCCGAGGATGAAAAAACAAGACACGCTTTGTGCGCAGAATACGCATGCAGGTAATCCCAAACCCAGAGAACAGATTCCATGTCCAATCCTCTTGTGGGGTTGTCTAATAAAAGCAAAACCGGATCCGCAGGCAAAAAAGACAACAGCAGACGCTGCTGATTCCCCCCGGAAAGCGATTCCACAAAAGATTCCGGTTCGGCTTTGATTCGAAAATCAGCAATGCGTTTTTTTGCGCCTTGCACGCTGAGCATCTTTTTTACTAAAAATCCTTTTTGGGGATCCTGAAGGGAAACATGTTGAGCGATATTGAGCCCCGGTATCAATCCTTGTTCGAGACGGGAGCCCGGCAAATAGGTGACGCCGTGGCTTTTAAAAGCGTGGTAATCCTTTCCGTTCATGTTTCCACCTTCAAGGTATATGGACCCTTCGGACGGCTGCTTCAGCCCCGCGGCGATCCGGAGAAAAAGATCCTGCCCACTGCCTTCGAGGCCGGCCAGGCCAACGACCTCTCCTTGATGAAAGGTCAGGCTGCAGTTTCTGAGGCCCGTGCGGCCGCCCCGGGCGGATACGCGGGTCATCTCGAGGACGCCATCGCCGGGCTTGACACGGCTGCGTGATAATGGAACCGGCGGGATACCAAACATCATTTCCAGCAATGTGTGTGTAAAAAAGGGCCTCTCCATCTCTCCGGATACGGTTCCTTGTTTCATCACGGTTATTTTGTCGCACACGGATTCCACATCTTCCAGTTTATGAGACACCAGGATCACGCTTTTATCTTCAGCGGCAAGTTGCTTAAGCGCTTGGAACAGAATCTGTTTCTGTACAGCGGATATACCGGTGGTCGGCTCATCCAGAATCAGAACCCGAACGCCCTGTGCCAGGAGCCTTAAAATCTCAAGCTGATGTCTCTCGCCGATGGTGAGTGCTTTAACAAGGGTGTCCGGACGAAGGGAAAAGTTTAAAGACCGGGCCATGTCTTCAAATAGCTTCCTGAACATGCGGTTCTTGTTCCGAATACCGGATATTTGACCGAGCATGAAGTTTTCCAGAACCGTCAAATGGTGAAAATCGAGAGGATCCTGATAGAGCATGCCGATGCCCAGCTCCGACGCCCGGGCAGGCGTGTGGTAATCTACCGGGGAATTATCGATAAGAATATCGCCGCGGGTTTTCCGGCTGTAACCGGCCAGAATTTTCATCAAGGTGGTCTTGCCGGCGCCGTTTTCGCCGAGAATACCCTGAACGGTGCCCGGCAGAATCGTCAGATTGACGCCGCAATTGGCCTTAACGGACCCATAATATTTGTGGATGTTGCGAAGTTCTATCCACATGTCAGTGCTTTCAACGGTGAACTTGCGTCCGGGTGTAAAGCACCCGGTTTGTTTTGCAAGAATCAATAGCTTATTTGGTACCGCTTTGTCCGCTCATTCCTTTTAAAAGCTGTTTCATGTACCAGATCTGTTTATCAGAAGCGATTTCATTGTCTTTAAGAAATAAACTGCCGTCCTGATCGTAAAGAGGCCCTTTAAAAAGCGCTGCCTTGCCCGTTCCGAGATCCTTGATAAATGTGCCGAGCGCCGCTTTGGCCGATGCAGACAATGCCGGCCCGGCCACAAAACCGACAATGCTGGTATCCGGATTGTTGATATTCTTCCAGTCGGGTTCCAGCCAGAGCCACTTGGACGTCCATTTCGAAGCCATCGATGCCTTTATAAAAGAAACATATCCCGGCCCCCAGTTGAAATACGGGACCCCCAGGCACACATCGTCCGCGCCCTGGCATGCCCCGACATAATCATAAGGAACCGCCCAGACCTTTTCTCCTTGCTTTCGTTTTTGTCTTGCGACATCAACGACTTCCGTAGTGTCTATTCCGGAAAGGACGACATCATATCCGGTGTTAAAAAAGTTCCGGGCAACTTGAGTGGGATCGGCGGTTACCCCTGGGATGTTGAACCAAAAACCGATCCAGGTGACCCGAAATTTTAGCTTGGCGGGATCCTTTCTCAGAACGTTTTCCCAGGCATATTTTGCGCCAAGATAACACGATACCGCCAGTCGCCGGGTTTCATCGTTGGCAAGAGGGCCGAGATATCCGATTTTACCGGTTTTGGTGGTCATCGCCGCAACAAATCCGGCCATCATTTTTCCATAAATCATTCTTCCCATGAGGTTGCTGAGATTTTTCGGGGCTTTTCCGGTCAATACATCGTCACCGGAAATGTGAATAAAGTTGATATCAGGATGCATGCGGGCGGCTTCTCTGATGCCGTCCTTCATATCGTCTGAGTTGGCGATGATCAACTTTGCACCTTTTTCCGCCATATCATCCACCAACTGAGGAATCGTTACCCCGGGGCGGTCGGCAGGATTGACTTTGTCGATGTAAATCATTTTGGCCCCGGGAATCATCTTTTCCACATATTTTCCGGCCTCGAAGTGCGCCTGGCTCCATCCGTGATCATTATAGGGGCCAACCAACAGCAAACCAAATATATACGGTTTATCCGAGCCTAAAGCAATTGGCGATGCCGAAAAAAACAAAGAAAAGAAAAAGCACGCCGCCATAGTTCCCAGCACCATTTTTTTCAGCATAACATCCTCCTTATACTTCCATGGTTAATTGTTTATACGGTTAAAAGTATCATGGAGTCAAGAGAGAAGATTCAATGAGATTAAGCCCTTGGAGATATTGGTGTCTCATTGACAAAGCGTCGAAATCCATTTCGACCGAATGATCATAGCCGGCAAATCCTGCCGAAAAACGACAATAACAGGGTCAAATATTGTTTCAACACACCCGGTTCCACATGGTGTTTATTGTGTTAAATATTTGATATTTTAAGATATAATTTCTTATAGAGACGTTTTGCATAATTTTTGCATAAACTTTTTCGGATAAGTTCCGATATTGAATCTAAAGGAACAACTCATGACACCCAGAACCTTTTGGTCATCGTTCATATTGACGGCGCTAATGTTCATCACCACAGGTTGCATGGATCGGATGCCGTATAACTTTAACGGGAAAGTCACCCGTTATCCAAATTCAAAAATCGTGAACATCATGAAGCTCAATGGCGGGTGTTATGCCGAACTTGAAACCAGTGATCCATGGGAAAAAGTCCTGGAATTTTATAAAGATCATATGGGCCGGTCCGGGTGGACGATTCGGGTTGAACGTCAACTCGAGCCCTGGCGCATGAAAGACCCGGAAGCCACCGCCTTTTTAGCGCTTTTTAAAGGGCATGAGGGATTAATGATCGATGCGCACACGCCGAATCATAGCCATAAAACACAGATCGCGTTGTTTTTGGGAGGTATTGATGGATAAGAAAGGCTTTACTTTGGTTGAAGTCGCCGTAACCCTCAGCATTCTCGCAATAATGGCGACCATTTCAATCCCCACCTACATTTCATGGTTGCCCAAGCACAGACTACAAATATCGGCGAGGCAGATCTATGATGACCTGAATCTGGCAAAAATGGAGGCCGTGAGAAGGAACACGGACGTTTGTATCACCTTCAGCTCGGCAAATAATACCTACAGGGTATTTGTAGACGCAAATTCAGATGGAACCTATACATCGCCGGGCGATTCCATTTTAAAAAACAAAGTCGTACCGGAATATGGTGTAAGTATCAGTAATAATACGACAATTGGATTTAATAATAGAGGGATGGCTTCCAACACCGGCAATGTCAATGTGACAAATCCCACCGGGACAATGCGCATTAATGTGATTACTACCGGCTACATCTCGATCTCAACGCTGTAATGACGGCGTACGCAGCTGGCGTTAAAATAAGTCTTTCTTTTGTGATCCGAACGAAACATTGTTGCCCACACGCGAATATCAAAAGTCCCCACTTTTAAGCGATATCCACTGCTTTTTCTTGTGAAACCATAATCCGCGAAATAAGATGCATGGCTACGTTTGAGGCTGAATTGAATCCGGCATTGAATGGAATTGACAACATCGTCTAAAATGAATAGGTTTTAGCGAATTATGATAAAAATTGTTGAAGCAAACACAAAAGAATTTGTTGAACAGGCTAAGGCATTAATTCGAGAATATGCTGAATCTCTGGAATTTGATCTGGGATTTCAAGACTTTGATAAAGAAATGGAGATTTTTCCCGAACACTACGCTTCTCCCCGGGGCTGTTTGTTTATCGCAATGGATGAAAATCATCCTGTGGGTTGCGTGGCTCTGCGCGATTTGGGAGACGGCATCTGTGAAATGAAGCGCCTTTATGTCAAACCGAATTACAGAGGAAAAAATATCGGAAGATTATTGGCGGAAACCGTCATCCAGGCCGCAGGAAAATTAGATTATGATCGGATGAGGCTCGATACCATCCCTTCAATGAAGCAGGCAAATGTGTTATACAAGGCATTGGGCTTTAGAAAAATCGCACCATACCGGTACAATCCCTTCGAAGACGCAGCTTTCTTCGAGTTGAATTTAAAAAGTTAACGTTCTTAAAACTTGAAAATTTCGGTTCCCGGAAAGACCAAATGAATATGAACAAGGAAAGCATCTATGCTGAAGCTTAAAATCAGGATTTTCAAAAATAATGACAACAAGCCGGACACCACCATGACCGTGCCCCTTGGCATCGTCAAAGTGGCGTCAAAATTAGTGCCGCGAAAAGCCGTAAAGGTTCTCGACGATCTGGGTATTGATCTCAATCAAATTATAGAGATCTCCGAATCGGAAGATGTGACGGGAACCCTGGCCGAAATCGAGGAGCATAAAAAACACAGAAAGATCATCATCTCCATCGAATAGATCAATATGATTTAAAAACGCTGGTTTAAGTATTTTGCATCATGAAAGACTCGGAAGAAAAATCACCGGAAATTGAAAAAATCCGGGATGACCTGTTCGATTTCGCCGTCGACCGAGAAGATATCAAATGGCTGATGGAACGACTCCCGGAAGAGGCGGACATCGAACGCAGTTCCGTTGAGTACGAACTTCAAATACTCAAGATTATCAGCGTTGGATGGAGCATATCGTATTTTCTGGAAAATAATTCTTTCAAGAACCCGATCCTGGAACTTTTCTGGACGGCGGTTTACGAATTCTCCCAGCATCTGTCCGAGACCACCCATCTGATGATCGCTCAAAATATCGATTTCTTCCAGATTCTCAAGGATCGTCTCGATATGTATGTAAACGCCTTGGCCCAAAATCCCAAAGCATCGGAGCCTGCCGCCGTCATCGGTCCGGAGTTTGCCAGGACCTGCGGCAATGTCGATGACATCTTCACATTGATGACCGGATCAAAAATGTTCATTTCAGCCACCGGCCTGGTGAGAAAATATCTTGAAGCTATAAAGCTGAGATAGTCCGACTGCATTCGGTCCGGAGACGGCTTTATGGGAGGCACCATGCCAGGGAAAACTGGAAGTTTTTAAACGAAAAATAAAAGACTGAATGAAAATAGGAGGAAAAAAATGAAAACAGCCATTGTGGGAATCGGCGGCGTGGGCGGATACTTCGGCGGATTACTGGCCAAACAATATGCGGCTGACAAAAATATCGATATCGTATTCATCGCCCGGGGAAATCATCTCGAACAAATCAAGAAGAACGGATTAAAACTCATTACAGACAAAGAAACACTCATCGTCAGGCCGGATCTGGCCACCGACAACCCGTCCGGCTGCGGCATATTCGATTGTGTCATTTTTTGTGTTAAAGCCTATGATCTTGAAAACAGCGCCGATCTCCTATCGCCTTCCATCGGCGAAAATACCCGGGTCGTCACGTTGCTCAACGGCGTGGACAATGCCGACAAGCTGCGCACGATTCTCAACAAGGGGAAGATATTGAACGGATGTGTATACATCAGCACGCTCATCGTCCAGCCGGGCGTGGTTCAACAGAAAGGGGCTTTAAACAAACTGTTTTTCGGAAATGAATCCGATGAAAAAATCGATGGCAAGAAGCTCGAAATGTTTTTCAAAAAAGCAAATATCGATGCACAATATCGAACAGATATCGAGAATATCGTGTGGGAAAAATATGTCTTAATCTCCGCCTTTGCCAGTGCAACGACGTATCTGAAAAAAACCATGCACGGCGTTCTGGGCAGTGAAAATGGAAAAGAACTTTTGGAAAAGCTGCTTACCGAAGTTTTTCATGTCGCCAAAGCAAAACAGATCGTGCTTCCGGAAAATATCAAAGAGCAAATCATGGCAAAAGTCAGTGCCTTTCCCGAGACAACCAAAACATCGATGCAAACAGACTTTGAAAAAGGAGGGAGAGCAGAACTCGAAACCTTCACGGGATACATTGTTCGTGAAGCCGGCAAATTCGGGATATTGGTGCCCACATATGAAAAGATTTATGATGCTTTAAAAAAACAATTGCACGGATAGAAACCGGTTTTCAATGGACCATGTGTTGTGAGGATTCCTTGTTAATATTGTGATGTTGTCCTTTTGGCCCTCCAGCGGGAT
>JBAUWG010000362.1:0-6050 GCA_049583675.1 Desulfobacterales bacterium
CCGAGCACGACTATGATTTGGTGATGGAAGCACTGCTGGATACACAACTCATCAACGAAAATACCATGGATCTCAAGAGCTTCCGAAGGGATCTCATAGATACCAGCGAGCCCTTTTATGGCCGGAGCCTAAAAACTGTTTCAATCAAAGAAGTCTACGACCAGGTCATTCTTCTGGTGTATAAATACAAAATCCATTTGCCGAGGAATCTTTTGCTCCTTTTTAAGACACTCATCCAGACTGAGGCCCTCGGCAAAATATTGGGAAGTGACGCCAGCCTGCTGGAAGTAACGAAACCCTATGCCAAAGAACTGCTCAAACGCACGTACATGTCAAAGAGTATTCTGAGAAATATTCGAAAAGACACCTTGGCCATAGGCGATCATATGAAGGTAATGCCCAAGCTTGTTCATGATATCCTCGATCAAACCGCCAAAGGTAAACAGCGGATCGAACTCCGGCACACCGGTTTTCAGAAAATAAATACCCATCTTGTAAAAAGCATTAACCGGCTGATCATCGGAATCGTCATTTCAGCATCACTCATTGCCGGCGCTATGGTGTTGAATGCTCCCCAACATGTCTCTTCCATGACGGTCACCCTTTTCGGATTTGAAAAAGTTCCCCTAACGGCGGTTTTGGGACTGACCGGCTATATCATTGCGACCTTCCTGGCCATCTGGCTCATCATCATGATTTTGAGATCCGGGAAATTATAATTCAACCACTACAGAGTTCTTATGAATGAGAAGCCAAAATGTTTAAAATCTTCTTTTGCATCTCCAGCGATTTGCTTGAATGAGATGAAACATCTCATCATTCGCCATCTATTGGATTAGCTTGTTATGTTTTTAAAATCAATTTGGATATATATCGGTGTGACCGTATGCGTGACAACAGGGCTAACAGGCTGCGCATCGATACGATATTATGGTCAGCTGATATCCGGTCAAATCGTTATCCTCAATAAACGGCAGCCGATACGGCAGCTTCTGGCACAGCCCGATACCCCCGAAAACCTTAAACAAAAACTCGAGCTGGTGCTGGATATCCGGATGTTTGCGAAGGATAAACTTTTTCTGCCGGCAAAAGATCAATACCTCAGTTACGTAGACCTTGAGCGTCCCTATGCGGTTTATAATGTTTTCGCAACACCGGAGTTCTCATTTTCCCCTAAAACCTGGTGTTATCCAATTATCGGTTGCGCGGTATACCGGGGATATTTTTCAAAAAAGGACGCCTTTGATTACGCCGCTCAGCTAAAGGCGAAAGGATATGATGTCTACATAGGCGGTGTTGTGGCGTATTCGACACTGGGCTGGTTTAATGACCCGGTTCTCAGCACTTTCATTAACCTCAGCGATATTAAGCTGCCGGCACTGATTTTCCACGAACTCTCCCACCACCTTCTCTATGTATCGGACGATACCACATTTAACGAAAGTTTTGCGACTGCCGTCGAGCAGGAAAGCCTGCGACGCTGGCTCATGGCCCAAGACCGTCCAAAAGCCTATGGCGAATACCTGGAGGCTTACCGGCGACAACAACAGTTTATCCAGCTGGTGTTAAAATACCGAAAAAAGCTTGAATTATTGTATGCACAGGATTTACCCGTCTTGAAAAAAAGACATGACAAGGCAGTTGAATTCGAAAATTTAAAAGCCGATTATCGCCTTTTGAAACAGCAATGGGGAGGGTATTCAAGCTATGATGGGTGGTTTAATCAAAAGTTGAACAATGCCCAATTACTAACCGTCGCCACTTATAACGATCTGGTACCGGCATTCTTAAACCTTCTGAATAGCTGTAATGACGACCTTAAAACGTTTTACAAAAAATGCCGGGAGCTATCCAAAAAGCCCAAAAAAGAAAGGCGTGCCTATCTCGATCAATACTTAGACCACTCCCACAACCCATCTGCCATGCAAGGAACGAGCCGGCAGGTGCCGTGACGTCCGATGCCATGTCCTCTGAAAACGCACCATGAAAAAGTGAAATTTTTTTCATAAAATTATGATGAATAATACATAATATTTGTGGCGCGCCCCTCCTGGAAGTTTTGCACATACCATATCTATATGTTTTAATTCATAAAATAACAAGACGGCTCTTTGTGCACATTTTTTGCATTGCCATCTCATATCGTACCTTTTCAAAAAGAATTTTAAAAACCAATGCTATTGTAATGGAGGGTTTATTTTATGATTATCAAAACCGAAGACAGTGAGCTTGAAATCTCTATCGGAAGGGATGTCTATTTTGGATCGAGGGCGTCCGGACAGATCTTTAAAAAGTGGGATGATCTCGACGATGATGAAAAACTCGGATTAAAAAACATACTTCAGAAAATTCATCACCTCATCCTTGAATCCGAAGGGTTGTTATTGGAAGCGCGACCCCCTTATACTAAAGCTTCTGACGTATCTCAGCCAATGAGCATGGTGTCTTACCTGGCCGGATAACGGCGTTAAACGCCATTCACGCCTCGGGTTTGAAACTCAAGAGATTGATCTTCGATTTTCAGCATCGAGGAACTTTTTAAAACGGTAATACCCAATAAATGCAAGACACAGACTTTAATTTGACGGCAGGTCCCGCCAACGATCGGCTCGATTTATATTGACACCCAAGGAAGGTTTTTCTATATTTTTAAATCAATCAATTTACAGGATATGGAACGCCTACCAACAATGAAAGCTTACCAACTGACAATACCGGCAGAGAATAAGCCCGGCGTCTTGGCTCGGGTGACATCGATCCTCTCCCGGAAAAATATCAATATACGTTCCGCCACCATATCTTCTTTTGGTAATTCGGGGTTTATCAATCTGATTGTCGACAACCCGAAACAGGGGCACAAGGCACTCACCAAGGAAGGCATCCCGGTTGAGCTCAAGGAAATTATCGCGGTGCTCATCGAAGATCGTCCGGGTGGGCTTGACAAGCTTTTGCAAATCCTTTTCACTGAAAATATCAATATTGAAAACGGCTATGGTTTTGTCATAGAAAGTCGAAAAAATGCCGTTTTTATTTTGGATGTCAAAGAATTGGAACGGGCCAGGGATTTGGTTACCACATCAGGATTTAAAACACTCGCCCCCCAGGAACTCTCCGAAATCGAGCCGTTTCATTATCTGGGATATTAGATTAGATCATAAATAACGATAATGTCCAAAAGAAAATTCCTCAAAGTATCGATCAGATTTATAGCAGGAATCGCTTTTTTTACCGGTCCCTTGTTCTCGTGGGTGCGTCTTGTCCATGGCAAAATTCAAAAAATGATCCTCCCTAAAAATTTCCCGCGAAAAGACCTTGTCGATAAAAACCCCGCGGATCTGGATACCCGAAACTTAAGTATCACGCCCTTGGATGATTTTAAAACCATGGGGATAACCGATCATCAGACGAATCTGAACACTTGGCGACTCAGTATCGAAGGACATATCGAACGGCCGATTCTCTTGACGTATTCACAGATCCTTTCTCTGCCCGCCATTGAACGGAATGTCCTTTTAATTTGTCCGGGATTTTTTGCCAATAACGGCCGCTGGAAAGGCTTTTCTCTGATCCCTCTGCTTCAACAAGCCAAAATAAAACACGGCGCGACTCTCGTTGCCTTTAGCGGCCCGGAAGGCCCCTATGAAAAAACTGAAAGTTTTCATTTAAAGGAGGTCCTTTCGAACGAGATCTTTCTGGCATACGAGGTGAACGGAAGACCCCTTCCCATAAAACACGGCTTTCCGCTTCGTGTTGTGGCCCAAGGACATTATGGCTTCAACTGGGTAAAATATGTCCATAAAGTCACGGTGGATTAGGCCCTGGGGTTTTTTACAAAAATCGCCACATGATTGGTTTTATGAGTTCTTCACAGGTGGTTAAAATCCCAAGCACCAAATTACAAATAAAGCCCAAATCCAAATATCCAATTGAGATTTGTTTGGGATTGGTGATTTGTTATTTGGGATTTCCTCCCTGCAGCTGATGCTGGACCTGGAAGGAGGGTCAAACACAATACGTCTTATAAGAAGGTAACCCCCCTAACCTTGCTTTTGCAGAACAATAGCGGTACGGTTGGGAATGTAAAGGCAGAGCAGATTTCTGCTGTATTCTCTGGATGTGTCAAGCAGCGTCAGGTGATTTTGGTCTTGGATCAGGCGTGAATGACCGCCGTATTCAGGGGCATCGCTGTTAAAAATCATCCGGTATTTACCGGACGACGCTTCAAAGCAATAATCGACATATGAACGTGTCGGATGAAAATTAAATACAAAAATAAGCATATCCCGTCTAAAAACGATCACCTTATCATCGGAATGCTCATAAAGAAGATGCGCATCCGCTGATTCAAGGAGCTTAAAGCGTTTGGCCAACGAAATCATGCCTTTGTCAAATTCGGCAAGAAAACGATATTTCAGGTGGGTATCATCCAACAGGTGCCACTGGCGTCGCGCATATTTAAAAGACCAGTTATTATCCTTTCGTGGGAAATCAATCCATTCAGGATGCCCGAATTCATTCCCCATGAAATTGAGATAACCGCTGTCGGCCGTTGAAAGAGTAATGAAACGAATGAGTTTGTGAAGCGCCAGTCCCCGGTCCACCCTGAGATTTTCACTTTCTAAACTCATGGCGTCGTACATGTCCACATCGATCAGGCGAAAGATGAGCGTCTTATCGCCGACCAGCGCCTGATCATGTGATTCGGCATAACTGATGGTCTTTTCATCCTGTCTCCGATTGGTCAGTTCATACCAAAGATGCCCCATTTGCCAATTATCATCCGGTACGTCTTTGACAAGACGTATCCAGTTGTCGGAGATCCCCATGGCAAACCGATAATCAAATCCCATGCCGCCGGATGAATGGGGGACCGCCAAACCCGGCATTCCGCTGATATCCTCGGCAATGGTGACAGCGTGGGGTCGGATATCGTGGATGAGTTTGTTGGCAAGGCCCAGGTAGGTCAATGCATCCTCGTCCACACTGGCGTCATAATAATCGTCGTATGAAGTAAATGCTTTAGACAATCCATGATGGAGATAGAGCATACTGGTGATACCGTCAAATCGGAAACCGTCAAATCGGTATTCATCCAGCCAAAACCGGCAGTTGGAAAGCAGGAAATGAAGTACCTGATACTTGCCGTAGTCGAAGCACCTGGAATCCCATGCAACATGAATACCGCGCGCACCGTCGTGAAAGTACTGATACCGCGTACCGTCGAATCTGCCGAGTCCT
The DNA here is from genome assembly GCA_049583675.1 of Desulfobacterales bacterium. GTDB lineage: Bacteria > Desulfobacterota > Desulfobacteria > Desulfobacterales > UBA11574 > UBA11574. The sequence goes on from JBAUWG010000362.1 coordinate 5,239, forward strand.
TCTACTTCGTTTGACACGCCGTGGGAATGAATCAGATCCATGATGACACGAAGCCCCGAATCATGGGCCGTGTCAACAAGCTCTTTGAGCGCCTCAGGGGGCCCGAAGCGTGATGAAGCGGCAAAAAAATTTGAAACCTGGTAACCAAACGAGCCGTAATAAGGATGTTCCTGGACAGCCATCAGTTGAAGCGTATTGTAGCCGGCCTCAAGAATGCGGGGAAGCGTTTGATGCGTAAACTCTCGATAAGAACCGACTTTTTCTTCTTCCTGTGCCATACCGATATGCGCCTCGTAAACCAGGGGCGCTTCGGCTGAAGGATGAAAATTTGAACATTTCCATGAATAGGGTTCCGAAGGAAGCCAGACCTGGGCATTGAAAATCAGCGTGTCCGGGTCTTGAACCACTCTTCGAACCCAGGCCGGAATCCGGTCTCCCTGGCCGCCGGGCCAGTGAACGCGGAGCCGATATAAATCTTTGTGTCCCAATGCTTCCGATGGAATATGAATCTCCCAGACCCCTTCCTGGTTGACCCGCTCCAGAGCAAACCTCTTGTTTTCCCGCCAATCCGTCATGTCTCCGATAAGATATATCGCGTCGGCATTGGGAGCCCATTCTCTAAAAATCCATTCGTTATAACAAAAATGAAGCCCAAAGTATTCGTGGCCCGAGGCAAAATCAGCCAAGCGGATCTTATCGCCGGTGAGCATCGTTTCCGTCTTTGCAATGTTGTTATACCGCCGGCGAATAATTTTTTCGTAAGGCTTGAGAAAGGGGTCGTTCTCCAGAAGAAATTTTACGGGGTCATGAAT
>JBAUWG010000363.1:0-3609 GCA_049583675.1 Desulfobacterales bacterium
GATTTAACACAGTTTTGACATTTTTTCAAACGAGTGATCTCCAAGATACATGGATACGAGCTGATCTTTTGATCACTGCAGCAGACCACAACCGCACTCAAAGCATCGATAAGAGAATCACAGCAAATGCCGGATCTGAAATTAGAAAACGATACTGAAAAACGCCCCTTGCTTGATATTTACAGTTCAAATTTGATCACTGCTGTCCGGCTGAAATCTTAAAAAGTTTTGTAACAACTTATTATGAAAAGCAAGCAAACTCATGCATAGTGCCCACCAGGAAAATCTCTATGTCACAAAGACTTAAAGGCTGAAGAATACAAGCCCTGACAGCACTCCGAAACATCTTCATTTTATATCGGTTCGCGCCTTGTCCTTGAACGTAAACTGTATTTTTGAGATGGCTTGATATTATTTATTTGACACGAGACACACAATTCTATATAATGACGTCCAATTCACATTTTGAAGGAAAGTTCATATGGCCGGAACAGCATCGATAAAAATACAGAAACTTCCGAGACGGGAACGAGAAAAATTAAGGCATCGTCAGGAGATTCTGTCTGCGGCGCTTTTCCTTTTTTCCGAAAACGGATATCACAATGTTTCCATGCATGAAATCGCAAAGAAAGCTGAATTCGCTATCGGAACACTGTACAAGTTCTTTCAGAATAAGGAAGACCTCTATAAAGCCCTTGTTCTGGAGCAGAGCGACAGGTTCGAGCACGCCATCACCAAAGGGCTAGAGGAACCGGGTGATGAAGTTGATAAACTAAAGAACTTCATCCAGATCAAAAGTGAATGGCTTCGCAGTAACCTTGCTTTTGTTCGCCTGTTTCTTGCCGAGCGAAGGGGGGCAAGCTTTAATGTCAAGGCAGGTTTGGATGAGGATCTGCGAGAGCGGCATTACGCCTTGATGAAGAAACTCGCCGCGATCTTTGATAAGGGAATTAAACGCAAGCGGTTTAAAGAAATCGTCGATCCCTTTCATCTGGCTGTTGCTCTCGACAGCGCCCTCGATGCCTTTCTGCTTCTTTGGATCGATGCGCCCGAGCGTCATTCCTATCCGGAGAACCCGGACGATATTTTGGACATTTTCTTCAAAGGATTGCTGAATCCGTGAATTTCTGGCTCAACCGACTCAATCGCAATATTTTGGAGGTCTTTGATGCGACGATTCAAGAAAATTAATCAGCTGCCGATATGGGCGATGGCTTCGGGGGCAGTTGCAGCGGCTCTTTTGATAATTGGATGTGGAAACGGACATGGACAGCAAGCCGGGCCATCACGCATTCCGGAAGTAGCGGCAGTCACCATCGAGCCGCGACCGATCAAACTGACCACTGAACTGCCTGGCCGTACGTTCCCTTACCTTGTCTCTGAAATCCGTCCGCAAGTGAACGGCATTATACAAAAAAGAATGTTTAAGGAAGGCTCCGACGTCAACGCCGGGGACCTTCTTTACCAGATCGATCCCGCTCCCTTCCAGGTGGCTTATAACTCGGCCAAAGCCTCTCTCGGAAAGGCCCAGGCCAATCTCCCCTCAATCCGATCAAGGGCCGAACGGTACAAAGAATGTCTGGTCGACAATGCCGTCAGCAAGCAGGATTATGACGATGCCACAGCCGCCGTGCAACAGGCCGAAGCGGAGATTCAATACTGGCAAACAGCGGTTGATGCCGCCCGCATCAATTTGAGTTACACCCGCGTCACAGCCCCCATTTCTGGGCGCATCGGCAGATCCAGCGTAACAGACGGCGCATTGGTGACCGCGTATCAGCCTACCGCCCTTGCCACTATTCAGCAGCTTGATCCTATTTACGTTGACGTGTCCCAGTCGTCCTCAGAACTTCTGCGGTTGAGACGAAATCTGGAAACCGGTCAGCTGACCGCCGACAAAGACAACGAAAAAAAAGTCCGCATTCTTCTTGGAGACGCTACATCCTATTCCATGGAAGGAACCTTGCAATTCCGAGATGTTACGGTGGACCCGTCCACCGGCTCCTTCACCTTGCGCATTGTGGTTCCGAACCCCGGGCATCTGCTTCTGCCGGGAATGTTTGTGCGGGCCGTCGTAAAGGAGGGTATCGCTGAAAAGGCCATCCTCGTTCCCCAACAGGGAGTAAACCGGACGCCAAAGGGAGAGCCCGTCGCGCTGGTTGTGGATGATACCGGCAAAGTCCGGCAGCGGATGCTGGCGCTTGATCGTGCCGTCGGCGACCAATGGCTGGTTTCTTCCGGCCTGTTGGCCGGAGACCGGGTGATCGTCGAGGGGGGTGATAAAGTGAGACCGGGTACTGCAGTGAAAGCGGTTCCATTTAATGGGAGCCCGAAGAAGGGAACTGAATCAAAAAACGCGGCAATGCCGGCGACAACATCGAACTGACGGAGGCGCGCCATGTTATCGAGATTTTTTCTAGAGCGTCCGGTTTTCGCCTGGGTCATCGCCATCATCCTGATGGTAGCGGGATGTCTAGCGATCTATCATCTGCCGATTTCGCAATATCCCCCCATCGCGCCTCCCTCCATCGCCGTTACTTCGTTTTATCCGGGTGCGTCGGCGGAGACCGTTGAAAACAGCGTCACGCAGATCATTGAACAGAAAATGACCGGCTTTGATAATATGCTCTACCTTTCCGCCACCAGCGATTCCTCCGGCGCCTCCCGCATCGAGCTGACTTTTGCCCCGGGGACTGATCCAGACCTGGCATGGGCCCAGGTGCAGAACAAGCTTCAGCTGGCCATGGCGAGTCTGCCGCAGGTGGTGCAGCAACAGGGTGTGATTGTCAGCAAATCCACCCGGAACTACCTGCTGCTCGTGGGGTTGGTCTCGGAAAACGGGAACATGGATGAGAATGATCTCCAGGATTATGCCCAGTCGAACCTGGAAAAGGTGCTTTCCAGGGTTCCCGGGGTCGGCGAAGTGGAAGTCTTCGGCAACCAGTATGCCATGCGCATCTGGCTGAACCCGGACAAGCTGACCGATTACCAGATGACGTTCCAGGACGTCATATTGGCGCTGCGAGCTTACAATGTGGAAGTTTCTGCGGGGCAGTTCGGCGGTGCACCGGCCGTGCCGGGTCAGCGCCTGAATGCCTCCATCATTGTCCAGAGTATGCTCAAGACGCCCGATGAATTTGCCGCCATTCCGCTGCGCACCAATCCGGACGGATCCATTGTACGGATCAAGGATGTGGGAAGGACGGAATTGGGGACAGAGAACTACGACAGCGTCGTCACTTTCAACGATAAGCCGGCGGCCGTGTTGGCCATCCGGCAGGCAGCAGGCGCCAATGCTTTAGACACAGCCAATGCCATCCGGGCCAAGATGGAAGAACTGAGTCATTTTTTCCCCGCCGGACTGAGGGTCATTTATCCGTACGATACAACCCCTTTTGTGAAAGTGGCCATAGAAGAAGTAGTAAAGACGCTTTTCGAGGCCATTGTGCTGGTTTTCCTTGTGATGTATCTGTTCATGGGAACCATGCGGGCCACCTTGATCCCGACCATCGCCGTGCCCGTCGTCATCCTGGGGACCTTCGCCGTACTGGGCATATTCGGATTCAATATCAACATGCTGACCATGTTCGCCATGGTGCTGGCCATCGG
>JBAUWG010000364.1:0-2544 GCA_049583675.1 Desulfobacterales bacterium
GATAGCATATCACCGATCCTTCTTGTTCGGCTTTTAAAACATACGGTTCCTTAATGACCAGTAAACCCATGGCCTGTCGGATATACCGGGATCGGCATGCTTTTTTATGACCGCCTCATATTCTTTGGGAGTTGTATGTGAGCGCATGCATTCTTCCATTTCAGGGATAACCCCGCCGGAAGCCCATTTCGCCGATCCCAAAATTATTAAAAATACAAAAATGTATCTCAGAATTTTCATAAGACGACTCCTTTTCTACCAGGAAGTTATCGGCGAAGGAAATTATACCTCGATCCCGAATTCGATTTTATCACCATTTCCCAGGTAGGCCGTATCTTTGGACCGAAAACGGGCCGAACCCCTTACCACCGGATAATTTGCTGCGATGAATTTCTTGGCACACAGGATGCCGGTGCAATGGTTGCAACCGATCTTCTCAAAACCATATTTCCCAAGAGAAAGCACCAGGTCGTCGTATTTAGGATCCCAGTCCTCGAAGGGCGAAATGTGCAGCCCGCCGTATACACCATAAAGATTATCGTTTTCGTACTTGATTTCACGGAATGCCGTTTCTGCAAACTGGATGATGCTCTGGTGGCAGCATCCAGTCACGCTGACCAATCCCTTGTCTTTGATGTTAAAATAGAGGGACTGTTCACCATAGACCCGGCAGATGATCGGTATCGCGAATACAAAAGAGGCGAAACCCGGCACGACCGGATTCAACCCCGGTTTGACCTTTATCAGTTTCCCCTTGTGACCGGCGTCCTGAATGTATTGGAGTCCTTCGGGATAAAAGCCGTCCGGGATGATCAGAGTAATATTCGGATCGTACTTGAGCGTCACCGGCAACCCCCAGAAATGGTCAAAGTGCTCGTGGGAGATAATCAGCGCTTCGATCTCCCGGTTTTTCAACATCTGATCAATGCCTTCCCTTTTGAAGCATGCATCCATCCATTTGTAGGACCAGCCGGAATCCAGGAGATATTTATGCTTTTTACCATTGAGTTCTTCCATCTCGATCAGACAAGCATAGCCGCCGGCATTTTCCGGATGCACCGAAGCCTTTTCAGTAACCGACCAGGCTTCATCGAGTTTGTCCGGCAGTAAATGTTTGATTTTGTCGATGCCCTTTTGATACGAGCCTTTTCCCAATCCGGAGCCGTCCCCGAAGGGCGGCCAGTTGTACTCATACTGGTTCACCAGCAGACCGCCGGCACCCTTGATATCTCCCATCAAGGCAGCATTGTCAAACCAACTGGTCTCGGAAATATTGGTGATTTTGATATTTTTGCAGGCACCAATATCCGCCAGTTTCCTTTTCACTTTTGGGAAGTAGGCCTTACGCCACGGAGAATAGGAATAAACCAGCATGGTGCCGATCGTTCCTCCGACAATGCCCATCGATGCGCCTTTCAGAAAATCGCGGCGACTGATATTGCCTTTATTCTCGGACATTTTTTCCCCCTTATTTTTCGAACGCTAATTTGGTTCGATGCTGGTTATTTAATAATATCTATTGCGCCATAAAATATAGGGAGCAATCCGATGGTTATGAAATAGACTGCAACCCCGGCAGCAATTCCCACACCAAGACCCCATCCAAAAGTTGGATTCCATCTGAGGTCTCTAATCATCGCCTCCTTCACCTCATGATCTTTTACAATATCTTCGGCTGTTTTCGGGACCATCTTCCATCCGGGCCAATTATCCATGAACCAGTGGTGCACAAGCCAGATATTAATCAGCCAGATGGTGGGTATCATCGGGAACTGTTGAGGATGTGAGAAACCTTTTTGTGTGCCTAAAAAAAGATACGAAGTCTTATAATAGAAAATATAAAGAAGGATGGCTGCGACGATCGCTATAACTGTCCGGATAATCACATTTACAGGCATGCTGAATTTCTTCGGCCAGTTATCACAATAAAATGTGATGAACAGTGCCGGAACCAGGAGAAATACCGCCATCTCGCCAACATGCAGCCATCGCCAATCCGGTGCGAAGTCGCGACGGGTTCCCCGGATAGCGGGTCCCCAGGTCAGTTCCTGAGCAAAATAAAGAAAAAAATGCATGGCAAAAGCAATGACAATGATACCGAAAAAAGCCACCACCCGGCGAAGTCCGTTTCTCTTAATCAGGTTGAACGGATACCGTTCCCAGATGGTCTCTACCAACCAGACCGAAACCGTACAACACATAATCCATGACACATGGAAGTTGCCGGATACGGTATTTGCAAATTTTTCCCAATAGGGTGGTGCGATGGATGTAAAATATTGCCAGGGGTAGTATAAAATTCCCATATGTGAATGCATGGTCATAAAATAGACGATCGTACTCAAGAAAAATGTCATAACCAGGATACTGACACCTTTTCCCGGCTGTTTTAAATCCTGCCAGGGAGCCTCCTCACAAGCCACGATCCATGCCGGGCTTAACCAGGAGGCGATTGCAGCAAACATCAGACAGGCCAGCGCCGCATATTCAATAGCAAAAAATTCCGTCACTCCCGGTAATTTCATCAATTGCCCGGGATTAAAA
>JBAUWG010000365.1:0-3073 GCA_049583675.1 Desulfobacterales bacterium
TGCCATAAGGGAGTATAAAGGCTTTGTCGAATGAAGGGATGATTTTAAAAATCAACAACATTGAGGTTAAGTATCACGAAGTGATCCTGGTGATAAAAGGCGTCTCCATCGAAGTCCCCAAAGGCGCCATTGTAGCGCTTCTGGGCGCCAACGGTGCCGGCAAAAGCACGACTTTAAAGGCTGTCTCCGGGCTTTTGCGGCATGAGAACGGCGAGGTGACCGACGGGTCGATTGAATTCGCCGGTGAGCGAATCGATAAAATGGGCGCCGAAAAGATCGCTAAATTGGGGGTCGTTCAGGTTATTGAGGGCCGACGGGTATTTGAACACCTGACGGTTGAGGAAAATCTGAAGGTGGGTGCCCATATGAGAAAATATGGGAGAACCATTCGTGACGGATTGGAAATGGTGTACCATTATTTTCCGCGTTTGAAAGAAAAGCGAAATGAAATTGCCGGCTTTGTCAGCGGCGGCGAGCAGCAGATGACGGTGGTAGGCCGCGCCCTGATGACCAGCCCAAAACTGATCCTATTAGATGAGCCGTCCATGGGGCTGGCGCCGCTTCTGATTCATGAGATTTTCAATATTATCAGCAAACTCAACCAGGAAGAGAAAATATCGATCCTGCTGGTGGAACAGAACGCCAAACTCGCCCTCAATGTTGCGCCCCATGCCTATGTGATGGAAAATGGACGCATCGTCATGGATGACACGGCCGAAAAGCTCCGAGAAAATCCCGATATCAAGGATTTTTATCTTGGCCTTACCGACGTCGGGGGCCGAAAGAGTTTTCGGGATGTAAAACACTATAAACGAAGAAAACGATGGCTTACCTAACCCTTTACAGCGAATAAGGGAGGAATAAAATGCATAAAAAGTCGAATTTAAGAAGATGGTTGAGCGTTATTGCCGTAGTCGCTTTGTTTGCCGGTTGCGCACAGATGGCGGTGAAACCCGACCAGCAGAACTTCAAAACACCGGTGGTTTCTCTCGACTCAATGGAAGTCGCCCATGCCTTTGGATATTGGTATTTTTCCAACAAGGTCCAGCCGACCAAGGGAAAGCCGGACAACGTCGGTGCACCGCTTGATCTCGCGTTTATTTTTAATATCAAAAATCCCAATGAATACCCGGTAAAGATGAATAGCCTAAAGTTTACCGTTGCATTTGAAGATTTTGATCTGAATACGGTGGGGTCAACGGATACCATGTGGATTCCCGCCGGAAAGACAAATCAGGTAAGAGTGCATGCCCACTTTGATGTCCGGCAGTCTTTGCTGAGCCTCATGGTGACCGGGGGTTTCAAGCTGAAAGCAGAAGGAACCAACGCATGGGCTATACTGGAAAAATGGTGGACAGAAATTCCGCAGTATAACATTCCGATTCATGTCAAAGGCGGTTCCGCCATATTCAATGCGGACGGAATGACCAAGATCGCGACGTTTAAGGCGACATTTCCTGAATAAATTGCAAGACAGGCTTTGTGGGAGGACAGGGATCCAGGGTCAGCGGTCAATGATGGCGTTACAAACAGCCGTCGGCTGATCCCTGATCCCTGCTCCCGCTGAGGTTTTTTGTCAATACTGTTTGCTTTTATCCAAAAATAGCTGCTCAGAAAGGCAAGGCCCTTATGGGACTTTATGATTTTACGTTCTACGATCTTATCGTTCGAAATGCCGTATGCTATCCTAACCGGCCCGCTTGGTATGAGGCAGATGCCGATAAGACGCTGACTTTTTTACACGTTAAAGAAATGATCGATGGTCTTGCCGGCGGTCTACGGGCAATCGGTATTAAACACGGTGATCGGATCGGTGCTTTGGGTAAAAACAGCTTTGAATATTTCCTCCTTTACGGTGCCGTTGCCGCACTGGGCGCAATTCTGTTACCCGTCAACTGGCGGCTTTCGACCGAAGAGATCGAATATAATCTGAAGGATTGTGAACCTGAAGCGCTTTTTGTTGATACGGAATATCAAAATTTGGCCCAAAGTGTAAAAACCCGTCTTCCTTTTATAAAGCATTATTATAGCCTGAATTTCGAAAGCGGCATCTTTCAATCCTTTGATACATTGACGAACAACCCGGGCAGTTTTGAAGCGGCAGATGTTTCCGCGGATAACAGCCTGGTCATTATCCACACCGCTGCAGTTCATGGAAGGCCAAGGGGCGCAGTTCTAAGCCACGGCAATCTTTTATGCGCCTGCCTGCACCTGAATCATTGTTTTCATTTGACCGAAAATGATGTTCATTTGAATTTTCTCCCCCTTTTCCATGTGGGGGGATTGTTTATGGCTGTCAGCAGTTACATGGCAGGAGCCCTTAACGTCAACATGAGAAAATTCGATGCTCAGCGATCGGTTGAACTCATTGAATCAAAAAAAGCCACGGTCTTTTTTGATTTTTCACCGATCCTGGCTTCTATTCTCGATGAACACGAAAAAACCGGTCGGGACATTAAAAGCCTTAGAGCCGTTATGGGCCTGGATGCGCCGGAAACCATTGAAAGATATCAGCGCGACACCGGAGGCTTGTTTTACACCATTTACGGACAAACGGAAACCACCGGTCTTGCTACCATGGGAAGATACAATGACCGGCCGGGTTCTGCCGGAAAGGTGATACCTTTGGGAGGAATCCGCCTGGTGGATGATTATGATCGTCCGGTGCCGGCGGGACAGGTCGGCGAAATTACCATGAAAGGCCCCCTGGTGTTTAAAGGATACTGGAATTTGCCCGAAGATACTGCCGATACCTTTCGTGAAGGGCGGCATCATACCGGGGATATGGGACGCTTTGATGAAGACGGATTTCTCTGGTATTCAGGCCGAAAGGCCGAAAAAGAATTGATCAAGCCGGGCGGTGAAAATGTTTACCCGGTTGAGGTGGAAAAAGCGATTTTACAGCATCCGGCCGTAGAAAAAGTGGTTGTTTTCGGCGTGCCGGATCCCAAATGGAAAGAGGGAATAAAAGCGGTTTGTCAATTGAAATCCGGCCGGCATTTAGAAGCCCGGGATCTAATTCGGTTCGTGGGCGAGCGCATCGCCGGATATAAAAAACCCCAGTATGTTGAAT
>JBAUWG010000366.1:0-4240 GCA_049583675.1 Desulfobacterales bacterium
CCTGTATTGTTCGGTCCTGGCCATCTCAGCCCCGCCCAGCCGGCCCGAACAAATAATTTTTACGCCTTCGGCGCCAAAACGCATCGCAGATGAAATGCCGCGCTTCATGGCGCGTCTGAATGCAACCCTCCGTTCGATCTGCAGCGCCACATTTTCGGCAACAAGCTGTGCGTCCAACTCGGGTTTCCTGACCTCTTGAATATCGATAATCACTTCGTGAGAAACGATTTTTTCAAGCTCTTTCTTGAGCAAGGCGATTTCAGCACCCTTTTTCCCAATGACGATCCCGGGTCTGGATGTAAAAATACGAAGCCTGGCGCGCTTTGACGATCTTTCGATTTCGACCCTGGAGATGCCTGCATGAAATAGCCTCTTTTTAAGAAACTTTCTGATATTATAATCTTCCAGGATATAATCGGCATAATTCTTTCCGGCGTACCACCGAGATTCCCAGGTTTTAACAATACCCAATCTCAAACCAATAGGATTAACTTTCTGCCCCAAGCTGTTACCTCCCTTTAAAAATATCTATCCTTCAGATAAAATTACTGTTATATGAGAAGTCCTTTTTAGAATTCGTGTGCCCCTGCCGCGCGCTCTTGCTCTGAAACGTTTCAAGGTAGGTCCCTGGTCCGCCGTAATATTTTGAATAACCAGCGAATCGACATCCATGTCCGGGCGCTGATCAGCATTTGCTACCGCACTTCGGATTGTTTTTTCAACAATCGACGCCGCTTTTTGCGGCATGAATTTAAGCAGATTGATGCCGTCTTCTACCGGCTTTCCTTTGACGGCATAAATCAATTTCCGAACTTTCTGAGGAGAAATACGCACATATTTTGCTACGGCTCTAACTTCCATTACAAACATTTCCTTTTCTGCCGGTTTTTAACGTTTTACCCTTGATTTCTTATCGGATGCATGACCGTAATAGGTCCTCGTCGGAGAGAATTCTCCCAGTTTATGCCCTACCATATCTTCTGTTATAAATACCGGGACAAACTTTCTTCCATTATGAACCGCCAGCGTAATACCGACCATTTCAGGAATAATTGTCGATCTTCTGGACCATGTCTTGATCACCCGGTTGTTTCGAGTCTCTTGGGCGATCAGCACTTTCTTCAACAGTGTTTGGTCGATAAACGGACCTTTTTTCAACGATCGTGGCATAACCTCTCCTGCTATTTTTTAGAACGCTTTTTAACAATATACCGATTACTTTTTCTTTTATTTCGCGTTTTAAAACCTTTTGTCGGCATCCCCCAGGGGCTGCATGGATGCCGGCCACCGGAAGATTTTCCCTCGCCGCCGCCCATAGGATGGTCGACGGGGTTCATAGCAACACCTCTCACTTTGGGACGTCTGCCGAGCCATCTCTTGCGTCCGGCTTTTCCCAAGGATATGTTTTCATGAATCACGTTCCCGATCTGCCCGATCGTAGCCATGCATTTGAGCAGAACCATTCGAACTTCCCCGGATGGAAGCTTTATAAGTGCATATCGATCTTCTTTAGCCATCAACTGCGCAAATGTTCCCGCACTCCTTACAATCTGCCCGCCCTTACCGAGACGCAGCTCAATGTTATGAATATGCGTTCCCAGTGGAATATTACTCAAGGGTAATGTATTGCCGGGTTTGATGTCCGCTTCCGGTCCTGAAACCACTGTGTCGCCGACACGAAGATTAACCGGCGCCAGTATATACCGTTTCTCGCCATCGGTATAATTTAAAAGCGCAATTCGTGCAGATCGATTGGGGTCATACTCAATAGCCGCCACTTTGGCAGGAATACCGATTTTATCTCTTTTAAAATCGATCACTCGATAATGCCGCTTCTGACCGCCGCCTCGATGTCTGGATGTAATGCGACCATAAGTATTACGACCACCGGTTTTCCTGATAACCTTGAGGAGTCTTTTTTCAGGAGTGACGCTTGTCAATTCATCGAATGTTGAGTATGACTGAGCGCGTCTTCCAGCGGATGTGGGTTTTACTTTTTTTACAACCATACGTTACCCCTTTATGCGCCTTCAAAAAAATCAATGCGTTCGCCGGGCATCAATTTAACGATTGCTTTTTTCCAATCTCTCCGTTTTCCTAAAATGCGGCCTCTTTGTTTGGTCTTCCCCTTGACTTGCATGGTCCTGACAGCGGCCACTCTGACATTAAAAATATCCTCTACGGCCTTCTTAATTTCAACCCTGTTCACATTACGATCTATTTCGAAAGTAATTTGATTATAACTCTCTTTTTGAATATTCGTCTTTTCCGTGATCACGGGTCGTTTAATTAAATCATAGGAAATCATCAAAGCAGTCTCCCTTTAATGGACTCTATCGAAGCTTCAAGTAAAACCAATCTCTTGTATTTTAAAATGTCATGGACATTCATTCCTTCCACTTTTAATACTTTCACATTGGGAATATTCCTGGAAGATAACTCGAGATTCCTATTCTCTTTTTCGGTAATAATCAACGCATTTTTTGTGTTCAACGCGCCAATCACCGAAAGGAATTCTTTGGTCTTAATCTTTTCGAGTTCAAATTTGTCGAGCACAATAATATTTTCTTCTTTCAATTTGCTGCTCAATGCCATCTTGAGCGCCAACTTTTTTACCTTTTTGGGGACCTTGTAAGAATAGGATCTGGGATCAGGTCCAAACACAGAACCCCCTCCACGTAAAAGAGGCGATTTAATGTCGCCGCGCCGTGCTCTGCCGGTGCCCTTCTGTCTGAAAAGCTTCTTTCGGCTTCCTTTAACATCACTGCGGTGTTTGACGGAGGCGGAACCCGCCCGTCGGTTCGCAAGCTGCATGGTGACGACTTCATGCAAAACATTCGGTTTAACGGCTACATTGAATATTTCGTCTTCAAGTTCGATCTGTGAGACCTTTTCCGCCTTACAATTATAAATATCTACGACAGCCATGGTATTTATATCTCAAGAGTGTTTTAAGTTTTTTAAATGACGTTGATATCTTCGTACCAGGATAATCAATTGAATTATTTCTTTGCAATTTTGGGTTTCTTGATTTCAACAAGGCCGTTTTTTGAGCCCGGAACCGCGCCTTTTATTAAAACAATATTATCTTGGGGTCTGATGTCTACAATTTCCAGATTTCGAATCGTTTTCCGTTGATTCCCATATTGACCCGGTAATTTTTTTCCCTTGATCACTTTGGAAGGCCAGGCACTGCAGCCGATGGACCCGGGTATTCTATGACTGTGGCTGCCATGGGTTTTTTTGCCGCCGTGAAATCCATGCCGTTTAATGACACCTGAAAAACCTTTTCCTTTGGTCGTCGCGGTAACATCGATACGTTCGCCGATATCGAAAAAATCCAGGCTTATGGTCTGACCGATTTCATATTCACCCGGATCATTCACATGAACCTCGCGCAAAAAGGCAAAGCAAGCTTCTCCGCTCTTTTTGAAATGCCCTTTCAATGGCTTGTTCACGCGGGATTCCTTTTTCTCGCCGAACCCGAGTTGAAGTGCATTATACCCATCGGTATCAATTGTTTTGACCTGAGTTACCACACAAGGTCCGACCTGTACGGCGGTCACTGGCACCGATTCACCATCGGCAGTGAACAGGCCTGTCATTCCCAATTTTTTTCCTATCAATCCTTTACACATTACGACTATTTCATCCCTTTATCGCTCTTATGAAACGACTGTGTAAAATGCTACAGTTTTATCTCCACATCAACACCTGGAGAAAGATCCAGTTTCATCAGGGCATCAACAGTTTGCTGGGTCGGTTCTAAAATATCCAGAAGCCGCTTATGGGTTCTAATCTCAAATTGTTCACGAGATTTTTTGTCCACATGAGGAGATCGCAAAACACAGTACTTGTTAATTCGCGTCGGAAGCGGTATCGGTCCGACCACTTTCGCTCCGGTCTTATTGGCCGTATCGACGATATCTCCCACAGATTGATCCAGCAGTTTATGATCGTATGCCTTGAGCCTGATTCTGATTTTGGTATTCATTATCATTATTTTAATTTCTCTTTACGTCTCTTTACGCTAAAATATCGCTCACCACGCCGGCGCCCACTGTCCGGCCGCCCTCGCGGATGGCAAACCGCAATTCTTTCTCCATCGCTATAGGCGTTATCAACTCTGCCGTAATCGTTATATTGTCACCGGGCATCACCATCTCTACCCCTTCCGGCAATGTTAAATTCCCCGTAACATCCGTCGTCCGAAAATAAAACTGCGGCCGATACCCGTTGA
>JBAUWG010000367.1:0-20106 GCA_049583675.1 Desulfobacterales bacterium
CTGCCGCTCTGTCCGGATAATTTACACTTGCAACCGGCCGTGTTGCGCGGAGAACCACCTGTTCAATCGTGCTGCCAAATGACGCCAGAGAAGATTTGATTGTTTTGGTGTGATGCGCCAAGACAATGAGATCACAATTCTTTTGTCGAGCGAATTTTAAGATTTCAACGTACGGGATGCCTTCCCAAATTTCGATTCCATAATCATCAAAACCATCCAACTGACATATATATCTGGATTCAATATTTTCTCGGGCATCTTTTATCATTTCTTCAATTTCTTTCTGTGGATGAACCTGGCCAGCATGGCCGTAATAAATATTCAACGCATGAAAAACGTAAAGCTTGGCGTTGACTTCTTTTGCTAATTGGACCGCAAAAAGAAAGGCTGAATCAGATGCTTTGGAAAAATCGGTTCCAAATAGAATATTTGGATATATTTTCAAACCGGATTCAATATTTGAAAATAATTTCCAGCCGGTCGGACATGGTCTGCTAACGATAATAACCGGGCATCGAGCCGATTTCGCAACCCTTTGCATGGTGTTTCCTACGACACTCCTGGGCCGCAAGGGACCGACTCCCTCCTCGCGCGTGTGGGCACCCATGACAATAAGATCAACATTCTCCTCGCGTGCCCTCCTTAAAATCTCCTTATCAGTCCGTCCAACTTTGGCTTCAAATACGACGTTTTCAGTATCCTTTAAATTTGCGGCATAGATATTTTTCATCTCTTCGATGACCAGGGCGGCATATTCCTCATCCGGCGCTTTCTTCTGGTCGGTTCCACTGTCCTTGGTAAATGGCGTATAATTATTCCTATGCACACCAAAGACGTGAAAAACAATAAGTTTCGCATCCAATTTAAGCTGCAAATCAAATGCCACTTTGGCCGCGTTGTTGCAGTTCGTTGAAGCTGTTGTGGCGAGCAGTATTTTCTTAAACATGTGTCACCTCCTTATTCACCATATTTTGGGAAGCCATTAGAACTGAGTTTCAAAGCTATCCCATAAATAAATTCAAAAAAAATGTGGGTTGTACCAAACTCGAAAATATCTACTCGGTTTCCAAAGACGAAGTTCGTTGTTTGCGGATTATTTCTATAAGTCTATGTTTTTAATTTGCATATTATGTGCCACTTTTAAAAAGAAAAGGCATTTTCTATAAGTTGCCGGATTAAAGTACGTTTTTAACTAGAGGAACAACTTGTGAAAGGCGTTTTTTGATCTTGGTATTGCATTAATGCAATAACGCGTATTGCAATTATGAAAATATTCAAGTGCATAACCGGATGTTGATTTTGACCCAATGGATTAGGCCGGCATTCTCAAGACGGATGGGCTTTCGCACCTGATGATCCAAGGAAGAAGGAAGACAGGCCTTGTAAACTACCGCCGGCACACAAAGAGTTTGCTCTTCCCGCTGGGTGAATGAAGGAGCGATACGTCGGAAAAGATTTGTTGAAAGGGTTTCAGCCCGCCTTTGACAAATTCTCTTGAATCAGCAGACCCCATGGTCAGCATCCTGAGATTGAAAAGGATTTTTACGACAGGATGACGGGGCTTTTCATGTTCCATGATCAATACAACGCCGCCGGGGCGGATGACGCGCTTCATCTCATGCAGGGCCGCCTGTCGGGCCGGCCCTTTCAGCTCATACAGCGCATGGGAACAGGTGATCACGTCAAAACTTTCATCCATAAACGGAAGGAAGGCCGCGTCTCCTTCTGTCAATATGATGATTCGGTCATTGGATTTCTCCCGGACTTTGAGCAGCATCCCCCGGGAAAAATCATAGCCCACGGCAACGCTGTTGGGATATTGATTGGCGAAAGCGGTAATGACCGCGCCGGTTCCGCAACAGATATCCAGGATATAAGGATGGGACTTTTCCTCCAGGCCGGCCATTTTTGCCAAAAAGTTCCGCGTATCCCCGGCATCCTGGCGCGCATGAAGGTTTACAAACGCATCATACCGATGGGAGAACAGATTGTAGTACGCTCGCCTTATGGTTCTTATGCGTGGCATCTTTTCAGGGTTGCTGATTTTCTTTGTAGCTGGGGCAGCTGTATTTATCTTTTACAAACGGTTTTAAGTCCAGAATCGGCGTTCCGTCCAACATGTCGAGCCTTTGGACATAAATGACGTTATGATCCACCCGAAGAACATCCAGCACCGACATTCCCACAGGATTCGGCCGGTTGGGCGAACAAATGCTGAAGACCCCGCGTTTTTCATTGCGGTGCGGCGGCTGTTGAACCAGCAAATCGGGTGTAAAGTCCGGACTTTCGTGGAAATGGAAAATCACCACGATCTGCTCACCGGCTTTAATATCTTTAAGCCCTTTTTGATATTTTTTATCAATGACCAGGGTTCCCTTTACATCAGACACCGTCCAATGGCGGGGAACTTGATCTGCGTCCGTATGAACAACGCCGATGGGTTCCATGGTAACGGGCATATTGAGACCTCTCTTTTTCATAGAAGTGGTGTCGAAACCTCTCCCCGGCCTCGCGTTATAGTCCCGCCTTCAGGCGGAGATCTCGACCGAAAATCCTAATTTTGAGATAACTTCAAAAGACCTATATCGTATTGTGAACCAATAATACAACCCTTGAATGAATGTAAACAAAACCGATGATGATTATAATATATTGATTTTAAACAGCAATATGAAGATTTGAGCAAATTTTAATATCTCTGCTGACAGCGCACGCACCCTCATGCGATTCTTTCCCCCAGCCCTGCAGGTCCGTCGCGGAGGCTGCTAAAAAAAAGTTGCACCGGTGTGATTGATCTGCTAGAATTGATACAGTTTGAAGGCGGGCGAGCACCAGTCAGGGTTGGTTTTTAGGCTTGCCTGATAAAAACGATTTCTGATGACCTGATTGCCGTCAGGTTCGGCACCTCGAGACCTTTGAAAAATAATCATTTTTGTTCAAGTTCAAGGAATGCGAAAATTTTAACCGCAGGAATACATTGAGTATTTTGAGGATTACAATTTGAGCGTGACGCAGAAATTGGGCAAAAAGGGGCGTTTTGCAAAGGTCTCACCTCCTGTCGCGTGTGACGCACTGGTTTGCAATAGCGGCAAAGTGTTTGTTAAGAAGAAATCGGCAGTCAGCAAAAGGATGCCAAAACTATGGTTCCTTTCAGGCTGGAAAACGGAGAGAAAAAACTTGCGGTGTTGTTCGGCGGTACCGGCACCATCGGCGGTACCATCGTCAATTACTTCAAGGCCAAAAAGCCGGGACTTGTTGATATTCGTGCCCCCAGCAGCAAGAAAGTCTCGCTCCGCGAGTGCAACGATATCCGGGAATATCTGTTCACTGTCCGCCCCGATTTTATCATCAACGCCGCCATCGCCAACATTAATGCCGATTCCCAACTGACTTACGAGGTCAACTATCTCGGTGCGATCAATGCCGCCCGTGTTGCAGCGGCGCTGAAGGTCCCGTATATCTTCTTCAGTTCGGCCGCGACCCTGCCGCCCGGAACCCACCTGAAAGAAACCGACCAGCTGCCCCTTACCGCCAGACTGAGCAACTACGGTAAATCGAAATTAATGGCCGAGCAGACGCTTCGTTACATGGCCGAACACTACGGCCTCGACTACACCATTATTCGTCTGGCTACGGTTTACGGCGCCCACGATCATAAGATCCAGGGATTTCATCGCATGATCTTTTGTATCGCCGACAAATCGATGCCCTTCATATTTACCAAAAAGGGCGTTATCCATTCATACTCTTCATCCCGGAAACTGCCCTACCTGATCCATCACATGCTGAACAACCGGCAGGAATTCGGGGGCAACACCTATCATTTTGTCGACCCGGACCCGGTTGAACTCGCCCGGCTGATTCTGACCATCAAATCACATCTGGGATTGAGTCGTCCCAAGGAGCTGTACATTCCCTATACCGTTGCCAGGACCGGCAAAAAAGGAGTTAACGTCATCCAGCGGATGCTTACCAATGTCGGGCTTAAGACCATCCTGCCGCCCGAACTCATGTTTCTCGGGGCCTTTTACCGCACCCAGACCCTTTCCGGCGAACGTCTCGCCGCTTCGAGTTTTATCGATCCCCTGCCGAAAGAGACGGTGTTTTCCCGGCTGCCGGAAATGATCACCTACTACCTGACCCGCTGGAGCCTTCAGAACCTGATCAGCAATTTTGACGAAAAGCTCAGCGGCTTAGATGCCGCGATCAAGCATCGCTTCCAATACAATCCCCAGGCCCTGATGGACGCCATCCATCTGACGGCCGCCGAACCCTTCGAGGAAATGACGGCTTGCCGTCTCGACCGCCCTTTTTCCGATTTCTGAATTGCCGACTCATAGAACGTCGTTGTCCCGGATTTTCTTTGAGTTCGTGCGCATCTCCCGTGTCACCGGCTTTCACATGTTTCGTGCGGCAGGATAACGTAATGCCAATCAATCATCTGAAGCGGGTCCAGCAGCGTCATGGTATTTGGATCGCCGATGTTTTCCCAATCCAGCCGGTCATATGAGATTGTTTTGGATGTCCACCCGAGTGAGATGTGCAAATGAGGAAAGATGTTTGTTTTTGACCGGCTCAAGTCCGCCACGGTGGCAATGACATCCCCCTGTTTGACGATGTCGCCGACGTGAAGATGATCTTCCGGGATGGTATGACCGTAAATGGTAAACAGCCTGGTGTTATGCCGACCGGGGAACAGATGTTCCATGATCACCGATGTTCCCAGAAAATCATCGATCATCCCGACAACGATTCCGTCATAGATTGCAGGGATCTTTGCCGTTTCTTCAAGACGAAGCATCTTGTCCTTTTGATCCTGGTAGAGACACAAATCCAAACCCTCATGGGGTTTATCGCGCTTTTCCCGATCTCCCCACCACTTGTCGGTTGAATGAAACAGCATCCCGGTACAAAAGACCCACCCTTTAAAACCGCCTGGGTCGAGGGCATTTTTTTGGATCAAAAATTCGGTAAATCGGGTGTTCCTTAAAGGCGGTGTTATTGGAAAGTCCATGCTATCGACACCAGCTCCTTTGATCATATGGCCATTGGGCAAGGACAAAGAGACATAAATAAATAGAAAAATCAATTAAAATCAATAGAAATGTCCGGGCAGGGATCAAGGATTAAGGATAAAGGATCAAGGGCGTGAGGGCAGGGGATGAAGACGGAGGACGGAAAACCGGACGACAGACGACAGAGGGCGGACGACAGAGACGGAAGGCAGCCGATGGAAGAGGAAAGACCGCTGCGCTAGTAAGAGAAACGAATAAAGGCGGATTGCGGAGGGATAGAGACAGAAGTCGGATGTCGGTGGCGCCAGGCTGAGCATCGTAAGAACTCGAATATTGACATGAGGTTGACATCTTTGGGCGGTCCATTCGGCCTGATGGGGTGGGTGCAAGGTTTGGTTGAACTTTACAGATAGAAAACAACTTGTTTTAACCAATTAATATAACAGGCAATTCAATTATTCTCCTAAACAACGATTTTGCTTTGTCTCCATTGAAATATTGATATTGGCATGTATTTTGCTAAAAATTCATTAAGATAAGAACTATTTGTTATTTCAGCGCCGCAAAACCATTTGATTTTGGGGATGTTATGAAAGGTTAATTTATGCGGTCTTAATAAATTCCATATACCGTCATAGCTTTTCAAATGAAATTCTTATGAGCAGGAGGAACACCATGGGATCAAAAATTTTAGTCGCAGACGACAGTCCAACGGTACGCCACCTGATTCAGAAGTTTCTGGAGGGAGAGGGGTATGAGATCGTCACGACGTCAGATTCTGCGGACGTTGTCGATCTGATTGACGAAATCAATCCCGATCTTGTGATTTCGGATATTATGATGCCGGGTATGGACGGATATACGTTTTTGCGTCATATCAGAAAAGAAAAAACGCAGGCGTCTTTGCCGGTCATTATGATGTCGACCAAAGAAAGAGCGGTCATGGAAGACCTTTTTGTTTCTTATGGTATTTCCGGATATCTTCAGAAACCTTTTGAGAAGGAACAATTGGTTGAATTGATCGAGAAGGCATTGGCATAAAGAACGGCCCAATCAAAAACGTGTACGGATTTTGTACCGTGAAACCGGTCTTGGGGATCGGTTAGAAGGTCTATCTTATTGCTTCCTGCAACCGTGTATCCCGGAACCGGCTTGACAAACTGGTATTTTTCCGCGTCGGGACCGACCTGATAACATAGCTTGGCAATGGCTTCAGCCATAGGCTCCATTTCTCTTGACACCCAATCCGATTTTCAGTATCGTTTCTCAGAAAAAAAGCGAGTTCGTATTACCTATAATCGCCGCTTTCAGAACAAAAGACAAGTCGCCTTCCTGGTCAACGGAATAGCATCAGAGTTTCTCATAGGGAGCTGATCTATAAGGAAAAAGAGCATGTTACAATGAGGTTCAAGAACGTCTCCATCCGCAACAAGATACTCCTGGTAGTCTGTGTAACCCTTTTCTTTCAGGTGTTCATCGCCCTGACAAGTTTGTATTACCTCAATAAAACCAATAGAAACCTCGAGGAGATAGTGGACAGGGAGGCCGAGGCCATCAAGGTCGGAGCGCGTGTCAATACCTATTTCCGCGATCTGATCATCTCCGAAAAAAATATGATCGTTTCAAAGTCCGAGGATGAGAAAACAATTCACAGAAACAATTTTGATGACAGCCGGCGCCTTCTGGAGGAACGTCTGGAGAGGCTTCGGGAGGTCACCGGCCCTGACAGTGTTGATGATCTTGACGAGTTTGAGGCATCTTACCGGGAATATCTTACCACTCACCAACGTATTCGAGATCTGATCGCGAAGAACGAGGATGTCGAGGCAATGCGGCTCAGCACCGGGATGGGGCACGATCAGAGGACCAAGGCGACCGCCGTGCTCACCCGCCTGGTTGACAAGTTAGATGCGGCGCTGGACCGGCGCAAGAGCGAGAACCAGGCCGCCGCTCGTATCTCCATAACACTGATAATCGGCGTTTTGTTGGCCACGCTAATCGTCGCATTGGGCCTGGGGCTCCTGGTCACGCGGGCTATTACAAGCGGGCTCAGCACCATGGTCGCGACGACCGAAGCCATCGCCGGCGGCGACATAGAGACGCCGATAGACGTGACAAGCCGGGATGAAGTCGGAAAGCTGGCATCCTCAATCGACAAGATGCAGGCCGCACTGCGGGCTGCTCGCGATGAGGCCCAGGCCCAGGACTGGCTCAAGACCGGGCTGACACGGTTGAACGATGTGATGCGCGGAGAAATCAACGTGGAAACCCTTGCCACAAAAGTCATCTCTGAAATTTTGGAATACCTCGACGGCAAGATCGGCGCCTTTTACGTAATGGGCGGACCGGGGGAGGAGCCCGCTCTCTCACTGCTCGGCTCCTACGCCTACACGGGCGATAAAAACCTGTCGAACCTTTTCAAGCCGGGTGAAGGCCTCGTCGGACAGGCAGCCCTGGAGCGTAAGCAGATTCTGGTTTCCAATGTGCCCGGTGACTACATCAAAATAACCTCGGGGCTTGGGGAGGCTGTCCCGCGGAACATCTGCGTGACGCCTCTGGTATTCGAAAATCGGGTCAAGGGTGTGATCGAATCAGGAACCTTCGGCCCGCTCACCGACCTGCAGCTTGAGTATCTGAGCCTGGCCGCACCTGCCGTCGCCATCACCCTGGAGACGGTACAAGGGCGTGATCAAATCGCAAGATCTCTCGAGGAATCGCAGCGGCTCACCGAGGAGCTTCAGGCTCAGCAGGAGGAGCTGTCAGTCGCGAACGAGGAGCTGGAAGAGCAGACGCAGCGCCTTCAGGAGTCGGAGGAGAAGCTCAAGGCCCAACAGGAAGAACTCCAGGTCATCAACGAAGAACTGGAAGAGAAGAACGAGTTGCTCGAACGCCAGAAGAAGGAAGTCGAACTCGCCAGGAAAGACATTGAGGAAAAAGCCAAAGACCTGGCCCTGGCCAGCAAGTACAAGTCGGAGTTCCTGGCGAACATGTCCCACGAACTGCGCACGCCGCTCAACAGTCTGCTGCTCCTGGCGCAGGGGCTGGAGAAGAACAAGGAAGGCAACCTGACCGCGGAGCAGCTCGAGTCCGCGAGGATCATTCACGGCAGCGGCATTGATCTGCTCAATCTAATCAATGACATCCTGGACTTATCCAAGATCGAGGCGGGACGGATGGACCTCCAGCTCGGCACGGTCCGAGTGAGCGATCTCGCGGACGGCGTTCGGGCGGCTTTTCAACACATGACCGAGGAGAAGGGCCTTGGATTGGATATGGTTGTGAGCGAGGACGCACCGGCCGAGATCGTAAGCGACCGCAAGCGCATTGATCAGGTCATCCGGAACCTTGTTTCAAATGCCGTCAAATTCACGGAAAAAGGAAGCGTAACCGTCCGCTTCGGCCGATCAACCTCGGGGACCGATTTGACGAGGAGCGGCCTTTCCGCGGGCGAGGGCCTGGCCGTCGCAGTCAAGGATACCGGCATCGGTATCGCTCCGGAGCAGCAAAAGATCGTTTTCGAAGCCTTCCAGCAGGCGGATGGCGGAACGGCCAGAAAGTATGGCGGTACCGGACTGGGGCTTTCGATCTCCAGGGAACTTGCGAATCTTCTCGGCGGGGAGATTCAGCTCGAGAGTGAACCGGGCAACGGTTCGACGTTCACGTTGTGTCTTCCCGTTTCAGTGTCGGCGGGCCGCAAGGTCTCGGTAGGAGATGGGAGCGCAGTATCCAAGCATACCGGGGGTGTGGTGCGCGACGCCACGCGGCAAAGGGCCGCCGTCCGGATCGAGGATGACCGCAACTGTCTGGAGAAAGAATCTCGGGTCATCCTGGTCATCGAGGACGATCCGAACTTCGCCCGACTGCTATACGAGAAGTGCCACGAGAAGGGGTTCATGTGTCTGGCCGCGTCCACCGGAGAAACGGGGCTGGAACTCGCAGAAAAGCACCTGCCCGCCGCGGTGGTTCTGGACATCCGCCTTCCCGGCATGGACGGCTGGGCCGTGCTCGCCGCAATCAAGGAGAACACCCGCACACGACACATCCCGGTGCATATCGTCTCTGTTGAGGAGACCTCGACCGAAGCACTGCGCAAAGGCGCGGTGGGACACGCCACCAAGCCCCTGAACCAGGAGGAGCTCGAAGAGACGTTCCGCAGGCTCGAACAGGCGTCTGCCGGAAAACCGAGGCGCGTGCTGGTGGTGGAGGACGACACAAAAATACGCTGCGAGACGGTGCAGCTGATCGGCAATGGGGACGTGAAAGTGGACGAGGCCGAAAACGGTGAGCAGGCCCTGCAAGCGCTGCGCTCGGGTCGCTACGACTGCGTGGTCCTGGATCTCGGGCTGCCCGACATGTCCGGCGGCGAGTTGCTCGCGCGGCTCGATCGCGAAGGCGTGGAGCTGCCCCCCGTGATTATCCACACGGCCAGGGATCTTACCCGGGAAGAGGAGATGGACCTTCGCGAACACGCGGAGTCCATCGTCATTAAGGATGTCCGATCCCAGGAACGCCTTCTCGACGATGTCTCGCTCTTTCTCCACCGCGTGATCGGCAACATGCCTGAGAAGAAAAAACAGATGATTCTGGATCTGCACGAGACCGATGTGTTGCTCAAGGACAAAAAGGTGCTCATCGTTGACGACGACATGCGCACGACCTTTGCCCTGTCACGCCTTTTGGCTGAAAAAGGCATGAAAACGTTCAAGGCCGAGACCGGCGAGAGGGCCCTGGGACTACTTGATCAGGAACCGAACATGGATCTTGTGCTGATGGATATTATGATGCCATTGATGGACGGTTACGAGGCCATGAAGCGGATTCGCGCCCAGGATAAATTCCGAAAGCTGCCGATCATCGCGCTGACCGCCAAGGCCATGCCGGAGGACCGCGCAAAGTGCATAACCGCCGGTGCGAACGATTACCTTCCCAAACCGGTGGATGAGGGGCGGCTGATATCCATGATGCGGGTGTGGCTGTACAAATAGGCGGGGGCAAGAGAAAGCTGTGAGGAACGACGAAATAGAACGCATCGAGATTGACCTTTTGCTGGAGGCTGTCTACCGGCGCTATGGATACGACTTTCGCTCGTATGCCCGGGCCTCCATCGAGCGCAGGATAAGACAGTTCCTGCCCAAGTCCGGGTGCGCGTCGGCATCCGAGATGATCCCGAAGGTCCTAAACGACGGGGAGTTCTTCTCCCGCCTGGCCAGGTACTTCTCCATCTCGGTAACCGAAATGTTCCGCGATCCGTTCGTTTACCGGGCCGTGAGGGACAAGGTGATCCCGATGCTGAGGACATGGCCGCACTTCAAGATCTGGCATGCGGGATGCGCCACCGGGGAGGAGGTCTTCTCGTTGGCCATTGTGCTCAAGGAAGAAGGCGTCTACGACCGGGCGACGATCTACGCCACTGACTTCAACGACGAAGCCCTGGCGCGGGGCGGTGCGGGCGTTTACGAGATCGACAAGCTCCAGGAGGCCACCCGAAATTACCAGCAGGCGGGCGGTAAGGCTTCGTTCTCGGAGTACTACCGCGTCCGCTACAACGCGGCGATCATGGACAGCGCGCTCAAAGAGCGTATTGTCTTCTCCAACCACAACCTGGCTGCCGACAACGCGTTCGGAGAGATGCACCTGGTATTCTGCCGCAACGTTCTGATCTACTTCAACCGTGACCTGCAGGACCGGGCGCTATGGCTCTTTACGGACAGCCTGGTGCATGGGGGCTTCTTATGCCTTGGCACAAAAGAGGACCTGCAGTTCACCAGCGTGAGCGGCCGGTACGAGGTTGCGGACCACAAGGCGCGAATCTATAAGAAGAGGGACGCGCCGTGAAAACGACCAAAACGCGACAGCCGGCACGCGCTGCGCCCTATAAGGTCATCGTCATCGGCGGTTCGGCGGGCAGCTTCGAGGGGCTTAGAGCCATCTTCGAGGCGCTTTTTTCCGACTTTGAATTGCCGGTCCTTGTGGTGCAGCATCTGCATCCGAGCGATGGCGGGGCATTTGCACGGCACCTGGCACGGATCACGCGGTTCCTGGTGGTTGAGCCCTGCGACAAGGAAAGGATCGAGCCCGGCCGAGTGTATACGGCCCCGGCGGACTATCACATGCTCGTGGAAAGGGACTGGACGATCAGCCTGTCGGTGGACGAGAAGGTGAACTGGTCGCGGCCCTCCATCGACGTGCTCTTCGAGAGCGCCGCTGTCGCTTGGGGAGAAGCGGTTGTCGCGGTCCTTCTCTCGGGTGCCAGCGTTGACGGAGCGAAAGGCATGCGGTCCGTCAGGGATGCCGGAGGCCTGACCATCGCCCAGGACCCGAACAGCGCCGAGTACCCGTTTATGCCACAGTCTGCCATCGACTCGCATGCCGTGGCTGAGGTGCTGCGAGCGGAGGAGATTGGGCGACTGTTGGCCGGGTTTGGCACCAAGGAAAAGGCGTGATCCGCCATGTATTGCACCATCCGAAATGCACACAAGAAGGCACAAACATGATTGAGAAACAGAAAATCCTGATCGTGGACGACAAGAAGGAAAATCTCGTTGTCCTCCGGCAGGTCTTGAAAGGCCTGGACGCGGAGATCGTTGAGGCCAGAAGCGGCAACGAAGCCCTCGCCGCCACGCTCGACCACTGCTTTGCCGTGGCGATCCTGGACGTGATGATGCCGGGGATGAGCGGCTACGAATTGGCCGAGCATCTGAGCGGGGACGACAAGACCAAGGTGATCCCGATCGTCTTCCTCACCGCATCCTATGCGGATGAGCAACACATGTTCGAGGGTTACGCGGCAGGCGGAATTGACTACATCATCAAACCCTATGCACCTGAAGTCCTTTTGGGCAAAGTCAAGGTGCTCCTCGAACTCGACCGCCACAGACATGAACTGCAAAGACACCGTGACCATCTCGAGAACCTGGTTGCCGAGCGAACCGAGGAGATGCGAAAGAGGATCAAGGAGATCGAGTGCCTTTACGCGGTTTCGAGTTTTGTCGCAAAACCGTGCAGGTCCATCGACGAGGCGCTGAAAACGGCGGCGGACCTGATTCCACCGGGGTGGCAGCATTCGGAGATCGCTCGTGCGCGGATCGTCTTCGAGGGCAGAAAGTTCGCGTCCGAGGGTTTCATGGAAACGCCGTGGAAGCAGTCCGCCGACATCGTGCTCTCGGGGGAGACCGTTGGGACGGTGGAAGTTTGCTATCTGGAGGAAAGACCCGCGCGGGACGAGGGACCGTTCATCCTGGAGGAACGGAGCCTGATCAACGAACTGGCCAGACAACTCGGCATCATGATCCAACGCGAACGTGCTCATGCCCGTCTTGAGCACGTCAACCGTGTGCTGGCATCCATACGCGACGTCAACAGGCTTATTGTGCGCGAAAAGCAGCGCAAGGCGCTCCTCCATGCAGTCTGCCACAGCCTGACCCGCTCCCGCGGCTTGCACGGCGCGTGGATCGTCCTCACCGATGGGCTGCCCGATCGCGTCGAGGGCGCACAAGCCGGTTTTAAAGAAGCCGCCTTCTCCGAACTGTTGAACCTGGTTCAGTGGGGAGAGACGCCGGCATGCTTTCGCGATAGCCAAACGGAGCCGGGTGTGAATATGATGGAGATCCCCTCTGCCGCCTGCGGAAATTGCCCTCTGGGGAATACTTGTGGAGGAAACGGCGCGATCGCCATCGAGCTAACGCACGCCGACCGCCGATACGGCTACATGGGGGTTTCCGTCCCAACTCAATTCAGGATCGACAAGGAAGAGGCTTCGTTATTTGAAGAGATCGCCGGCGACATTGCGTTTGCGCTGGCGTCGATCGAGCAGGAGGAGGCGCTGCGAATCAGCGAGCGCAGGTACAGGATGCTCACAGAGAACCTGCCGCAGAAGATATTCGTCAAGGACAGGCAATCGGTTTACATCTCTTGCAACGAGAACTACGCCCGGGATCTGGGAATCTTGCCGGACGAGATCACAGGAAAAACGGACTATGACTTCTACTCCAAGGAACTTGCCGCGAAATACAGGACCGATGATGAACGGCTCATGGAGCAAGGGAAGACGGAAGAATTCGAGGAACAGTACGTGCAGCACGGGAAGGAAGCGTGGATCCATATGTCGAAGACGCCCATCCGGAATGACGAGGGGAACATAACCGGCATACTTGGCATCTTCTGGGACGTCACCGAGAAAAGGCAGTTGGAAGAGCAGTTTCGCCAGGTGCAGAAGCTGGAAGCTGTCGGCGTGCTCGCGGGCGGCGTGGCGCATGACTTCAACAATATACTGAGCGTTATTATCGGCTACGGGGAAGAACTTCTCCATGAACTTCACACTACAGATCCTTTGCGGGAGTCTGCGGAGGAAATCGTGGAGGCCGGAAAACGCTCAGCCGCACTGACCCGGCAACTCCTGGCTTTTAGTCGCAAACAGACGCTTCAACCGGAGGTGCTGCACCTCAACGACATTGTGAAAAACCTGGAGAAGATGATGCGAAGGCTCATCGGCGAAGATATCGAGTTGACCACCCTGCAAGCTGAGGGACTGGCCAGTGTAGAGGCAGATCCGGGGCAGATCGAGCAGGTGATCATGAACCTGGCCGTCAACGCTCGGGATGCCATGCCCCAGGGCGGCAAGCTGACCATCGAAACCGCAAATGTCGAATTGGATGAGTCATACGCGAATAATCACGTGAGCGTTGTGCCCGGAAGATATGTGATGCTCGCCATAACCGACACGGGCTGCGGCATGGACGAAGCGACCGTGAAAAAGATATTCGAACCGTTTTTCACGACCAAGGAGAAAGGTAAAGGCACCGGCCTCGGACTTTCCACGGTTTATGGAATCGTGAAGCAGTCTGAGGGGAATATATGGGTTTATAGCGAGCCCGGGAAAGGGACCACCTTCAAGATATACCTGCCGCAAACCCAAGCCGAGCGAGCAACGAAGGAAGTCTCGATCGATCAGGGAGATATTCGTTTTGGAGAAGTGACTATCCTGGCGGTCGAAGATGACCCCGCTCTGCGAAAGCTCATTGAGCGGATGCTTGAACGCCTGCAATGCCCGGTCAACACCGCCGCCAACGGGGGTGAAGCGCTGCTCATGGTCGAGGAAAAGGGGTTACGCCCGGATCTTCTCATCACCGATATGGTGATGCCGGGAATGAACGGGAAGGCGTTGGCGGATCGGCTAAGAATAACCCAGCCCGACCTAAAGGTTCTGTACATGTCAGGCTACACAGACAATTCCATCGTCCACCGCGGTGTCCTCGACCCAGGCACCCCGTTTATCCAAAAACCATTCAGCTTCCGCGACCTGACATCCAGGATTGAATCGCTGCTTCGGACGGAGCATTACTGCAAGGATAAGAAAGACCATCCTGATGATCGATGATGACGTACATTTTCAAACCCTGGTGAATTCCGCCTGCGTTTGACTTCCGGGATACCTCCAATTATAACATTCGTTCGTAATAGGATAGGAAACTTCAGATAGAAACCTTGATCGCCTAATTCGCCCCGAATACGCGTCTCAACAGTTCAGTGGTTCGCTTGGCGGGATTCGTTCGGATTGCCGCTTCTTCCCTTGGCCATGTAATAGAAAATTCCGTCCATTCCCTTCTCAACGACATAGTCCGTCATGTTGGCTTTTACGTCCGGGACAAACGGAACGGACCGATACTGTTTCATCACCTTATCATACGCCTGAACTGCCCCCACTTTGGAAAGGCTGTTACTGACAACGGGCTGCATTTCTTTTGCAAGGGAGGGAGACATCTTGCTTCGAAAATATTGGGTCGCAGCATCTTCGGGCTTGATTCATCATAAAATCGTGGTTATCTTTTTATTTTAAAACGTTTTTGGAGGTGTTTCATGGCAACCCAAAACAACCTTCATCCGTTCCGATCGGTCCTGAGTCTGACGCCGCTCATCGACTTCTGGAAAACCCGCCTGACATCAAAATACAGCCGCATCGCCGACATGTTCGATGGAATTTTTCGCCGTATCGAACAAACGCCGGCGCTCCAGGGGACCATCGAGGACCCGAAAATTCTGGTTGAGTATCAAATCGACATTCTGATGCCGCTGATGAGTATAATCTTTCCTTATGCCACATGGGAACATGAAATCGCCGGCGCATTGAAGCCTTTTGAAAACATTCCTTTTTACGGTTCACCGGAATTCAATCGCCTGATGGTCGGTACGGACGGTCATTTACTGGGCCGATCCTTTGCCGGAACCGAATATCACTGCCTGCTTTCCGGTTATATCTTAATTTTGAATCAGATCTACGGGTTTCATCAAGAACCGGACAAGTCTTTTGTGTTGAAGATTCAAGATATAAAGAGCGGCCTCTGGCGGTATTTTCGCATCATTCGAGATATCCAGTTCATAACGGTTGTCCCATTGGGACAACCGTTGGTGCTAACGGCCGAACAGCGAAAAACCATCCAAGAAAACATCACCGATCTTCAAGTGCTGTCGGAATATATTCCGTCCGGCCAATTCGAATTTCACGGCTTTATGGTTTACCGGGCCCTCGAAGTGACCGAGTCCGAGGTGATATCTGAATTGGAAAAAGATCTGATCGACCAGAAATCGATCTTTTCGGCCGATGGGTTTGACCGGCTTCAACAGCGTCTTCAGATACTGTTCGGCCGGTCCGACATCGCCGCTGAAATCGCCGCCGTCCAGGGGGATCGGATCATGGTCATCAACAGCATGCGATACAATGCCAAGTCGGAGCATAACTGTCTTTTCAGGAATTCCAGCCATATCCCCATTGCCCAGTTTAAAGGCTCGGTCTGGCGCCAGGCCGTGGAAAAGGGAGAGGCGATCCGCATTCCCGATTTGAGCGATAAAACGCCGATCCGCCCCTCGGAAAAATCAGTCCTCGATGCGGGTTTCAGATCCATGATCATCGCGCCGCTGTATTACCAGGAAAAGATCATCGGAACCTTTGAAATCATGAGCCCTCGCGCCGGAGACCTGACCCCCATGGATCTGATCCGGGTCAATCAGGTGGCGCCGTTGTTTTCCATTTCCCTGAAACGGGGGCTGGATGAGATGAATAACGAAATTCAGTCGATCATCAAGGAAAAATGCACGGCGGTTCATCCTTCGGTGGAGTGGCGTTTCCGCCGGGCGGCGGTTCAACACATGGAACGGCTGCACAGGGGCATATCATCGGAAATGGAGCCGATTGTCTTCCAGAACGTGGTCCCCTTATACGGCCAGGCGGACATCAGAGGCTCATCTGACGCCCGTAATCGCAGCATTCAAGCCGACCTGACGTCACAGCTCAATCTGGCGCGGGAGGTGATACACTGGGCATACAAGGCCAAATCCTGGCCCCTGTTGGGCGAATACCAATACCGCATCGAAAATCGGATCAGCCGCATCGCGCAGGGCATCTCTTCAGATGATGAAATTTCGGTAACACAATTTTTGCGCCGGGATGTGGAACCGACTTTCAAAACCCTTACGGGGCTTGGACCCCGGGTGGTGAACGCCATCGAACAATACAACAATGCCCTCGATCCGGAATCGGGCGTCGTCTATCATCAGCGTAAAGAATATGAACAGAGTATTTCCCTACTGACCGAGCGGTTGTCGGCATATGTCGATCAGCAACAGGTGGAAGCACAGCGCATTTTGCCCCATTACTTTGAGAAACACAAAACCGACGGCGTAGATTATATTATCTACCTGGGCGCATCCATGCGCGAAGACGGCGTTTTAAATCCATTTTACATCAAAAATCTGGGTCTCTGGCAATTGCTGACGGCCTGCGGGATGGCCCGGCAAGCCGGGCTCATAAAGCCTGATTTAAAGGTGCCGTTGAATATCTCCCATCTCATCCTGTATAATAAAACGCCCTTTTCCATCCGTTTCCGCTACGATGAAAAGCGATTTGACGTGGACGGCGCCTACGATGTGCGTCATGAAATCATCAAGTCGCGATTGGACAAGGCTATGGTCAAGAACCGAAACGAACGTCTGACCCAGCCCGACCGGATCGCGATCGTTTTTGGGCGGACCGACGAACGCAAAGAAATTGTTAAGCACATCGAATTTTTACAGGCCCGAAAAAATCTTCTCAACGACCTGGAGTTTCTCGATTTGGAAGATTTGCCGGGTGTTCGAGGCCTCAAGGCCCTTCGCGTGGGCATCAATTTGGAAGACGAGTCCCTGGCGCTTCCCGACCTCAACATCAAAACGGCGGTTTGATTTGCATTGACTGCGAGGACAAGAATTCGGGAAGCAACAATGTTTAACCGTATGCTGCGTAAACATCCCGAACTGCCGGGAACCTTTCAAATAATAAGATTCCCTGACGTATCGGAGGAAGTTTGATGATAATGCGCATCTTGCAGAATTTTCCGGCCGGTCATCATCATTCGCCGCATCATCATAGCAAAATAGACCATTGAAAATACGTAGGCCGGCAGGAAAAGCCACCATGCAAAAGGGTGAGGAATGCCTGTTCGTTTAATGTCACCGGGAATTTGAATAATATTCTTCCAATCCCAGCAAAATGCTGTGATCATGAGCAAACCGCAGCCCAGCTCAACCGCCATGTCGTACCACCTCAAGCGAATATCATATCCTTTGTCATCATAATAAATCATCAGAGAGCCTCCCGTCACCATCGCCATAGAAATCAATAGCGGTGTAATGACCGGGCCGACCCACGGCAGCGGTACATAAAACAAAAGATCCCATGTCATGAGGCTTTCGGGCCAACGCACCATGACATACAGCCAAAGGTAATAAAACAGATCCCATATTCCGAAGGCGATCATAAAAAAGCAAAACTTTTGAATCCTATTCTTTCCGGCCACCCAACTGACTGCCACCAGCATGATCACCGTTGCAATTTCCCGACCGAACTCGATTCGTACCAAAGGATCGATCACATGTCGGCCGTTTTCCCAATTGACCACAAGCGGAAATCTAAAGCCTCCGCCAAAAAAAATTTTCCGCAGATAGACGACAACAGCGCTTTCAACCCACGCAAAAGCAATGGCAAAAACAATCACACAAGCATAGATCCTGATGGCGCTTTTAAATTGTTTTCCGGACCCGGCAGTAAAATTGTCGTGATTTATGGTCGACATGTCGTTACTTTAAGCTAAATTATATAAAATTATAGATAATTTTACTTGACAGTCATAGCAAGCCAATTTTAGATATAAATAAGACCTATTCTATCAAAAATGTTTCTATAAAATAAAGTCAAATCCGGCAAAACAGCCTCGGACAGGGTTGAGAAAAAGGTGCTTCCCTGAGTGTTCTTTCAGAGAGAGACTGCGCTTCAAGCGCATGTCCTTGCAGAAAAAATTGCCGCACCAGCGGTCAAATTTTGCCGCACTATTTGGGGTGCGACAATCGCGTGTTCAGGGTAACTATTTGAATTATATGAAACTCAATATTTATTCAAAGTGAAAAGTTGTTTTTGCATGACTTTTGCAAAGATTTATTCGAACACCAGAAACATCGGGTTTCATTCATCAGTTATATTTGAAAATGACGGTCATGAATTCATCCGTGATATGTTGATACGTATTGAACTTCAAAATCGGTGTCCGTCAATTCATGCTTGGGAATATTTTGCAACACATAATTTAAAACCAAACGATGAGACGACGCTTTATCCGCATAAAAGAGGTTTTTTTGGCGGTTCGTTTGCGTATGGTATGGCTTGTTCCTGTTTTCGTTAACTTGTGCTGGATTCCTTACTTTCACCTCCCTCTCAAAGCTGCAAATGCAGCGGAACTTTCAGTGAGTCAGGGCCAAAAACAAACAACCCCAAAAAAATCACCCATTCATCCTCCGGATCTTTCCGTCAAAGATCCCGTGGAAGAACCACGGATAATTTATGACGGTCCAGGCGGCAAACTATTAAAACTTAAAGTAAAAGCAGATATTCTGGAAACATTCAGGCCGGACATCGATATTTTTCAAAATAAACGCTCCGTATTTGATGAAACCTTCTCTTCGTCAAGCTCATTTTCCAATGCGTCTTCGAATCGGTTTGAGATTTTTCGTTTGGAACAAAAGTTAAAGGGCTTTAATTGCGGTCTGGAATACCGCTATGTCGCGAAACATTTAAACGATTTTAACCGGTATAAGAATAAAACGGGAACCAAAACAAAAGTTGGGTTGAAAAACGATCAGGAGGGCGTGGAGATTTGGGGTGAAAAAAACATCGGGTTCATTGGCATAAAAACGTTTTTCTCAAGGTTTCTAGACAATGTTGATCACGACCCCACACTTCCTCGAATGCTGACCCATAAATACGGGCTCGAAATGAAATACAGGATGCATCTATTGCCCCTTTGGATTTCTTTTTTTCATTCCAGGGAGGAATCAGAAAATAACCTTGAGATAAGAAGTTCCGAATATCAAGGAATACAAAAAGAAGCCTACAACGGTTCCTTGAAGTACTATGGCGGCAAGCGCTTTGACGTTACCGCTTCCACAAGCTATTCTCTCAGCCGCGACCTGCTGCATCCCGACCAGGAAACCGAACGCTTCCGGAACGGTATCAGGTCCTCCATCCACCCTGCACCCGATCTCACCATTACCCCGGTGTTAAGTTTCGGCGAATATCGATATCTTTGGTATGGAGAACGCGAAATACATCCTTCTGCCTCGCTCTTCATCACTTATCGTCGAATTTCCAATGTCGTTGATCTGTCTTTCAGGGGTAGATATTCTCAGACGAAAAATACCGACCAAACCTTGGACAGCGAGACATTAAGCACATCCATCGGGTTGAGTTGGCACGCAAAGAGTTTGTTTATCCGTAAAATCGGTTACTCTTTGAATTTGGGATTCAATCAATATGTTGACAACATCCAGCCGGACAGTTCCTACAATGCTTTATCCGCGTCATTTAAACTCGATTTTCAGCTGTAGTTTAACTTCCATTGAGCAAACAACGCTCAATTAAAGTTATTTGTATCCGTTATTCGAAAAAAGATATAGTGCCTAAGAGATATCCAGCCAAACCGATTGATGGCCGTTCAACACGAGGTCTTTGCCGAAAGAAAGACCTTCACGGGTTATTAAATCAACAACATCTTCTTTTACACCGCAAGCC
>JBAUWG010000368.1:0-3925 GCA_049583675.1 Desulfobacterales bacterium
GTATCAGAGGCGTTCGGGTTCGGAAGTAAAGATTGCGGATCTCGATCTGGTCAATCCCTACTTTAGAACCCGGGAGGCCAGAAAACCGCTTTCGAAACTGGGAATTGAGGTGGTACTTCCCAATGAGAAATACCTCCAGGCGGATTTGCCGATTTTAAGTCCGGCCATCGCCGGCCTTATTCGAAGGCCGAGCCAACTCACCATTATCGATGCCGGGGGAAATGACGTCGGGGCTACCGTCCTTGCGGCGCTGGCCGATTCCTTGGGCAAACAACATGTCCAAATGCTGCAGGTGGTGAATCCTTTCCGGCCGTTTACCGATACCATTGAAAACTGTTTAAAAATGCGTGATGAGATTGAGAGGGCCTCCAAGATGACCATCAACGGCGTCATCGGCAATGCAAACCTGATCGATGAAACATCATTGGACGATATTTACAACGGTTATGATTTCATGAAAGTCTTGTCCGAAAAAAGCCGGCTCGTGCTCAACTTCATCACCGCCCCAATCGAACTATTGCCCGAATTGGATGTGTCGCGTTTTTCCTGTCCGGTGCTTCCCATCGAAAGACAGCTTGTGCCGCCGTGGAAAAAGGCCGTCGAATTGAAGCGATAAGCCATTAATTATTTTAAAGGAGCAAAAGATATGTCCTATCAACATACCATTGACAAGGATCGATGCAAAGGATGCGGGCTCTGCGTGTCTGTATGCCCAAAGAACGTGCTGGAACTGTCCGATGAAGTGAACACGATGGGCTATTTCCCTGCGCATCGGGCGCGCCCCGAAGACTGTATCTATTGTACAACCTGCTGTATCATGTGCCCTGATGTGGCGATAACCATAACCAAGGACGTTGAAGAATCACAAGAGACGGACCAATAACCGGAGGAAAAACATGGGCAAAATATTAATGAAAGGGAATGAAGCCATCGGTGAGGCGGCAATCCGGGCCGGATGCCTCAATTATTTTGCTTATCCCATTACTCCTCAATCCGAGGTTGCAGAATACCTTTCTCGACGGATGCCGGAAGAAGGCGGGGTCTTTTTGCAGGGTGAAAGCGAAGTTGCCGTGGGATACATGCTTTTCGGCGCCGCCGGGTGCGGGGAAAGGGTTTTTACCACATCGTCGAGTCCCGGGATCAGCCTGATGAGCGAAGCTATCAGTTATATCTCGTCTGCCGAGTTGCCGGTGGTTTTTGTCAATATTGTTCGCGGCGGTCCGGGGTTGGGCGGCATATTGCCCTCCCAGGCGGATTATTTTCAGGCCACGAAAGGGGGCGGACACGGTGATTACCATTTGCTTGTCATGGCGCCGGCCAGCGTTCAAGAGGCCGTGGAAATGGTTATGACGGCGTTTCCTTTGGCGGAAAAATACCGGAACCCGGTCATGATTTTAGGAGACGGGTTGATCGGTCAGATGATGGAGCCCGTTGAATTTTCGGATCACCTGACATCCAAACCGACGAACAAGGACGACTGGGCCACCAACGGCATGGATACCCGTAAACGCAAAGATCGCAACCTGGTGAAGTCCCTGTTTTTGGATGCCGGGCAGCTGGAGGAACACAATTTGGCTTTAAAGGCCAAATACGACCGTATGAAGCAAGAAGAGGTTCGATATGAGACGTACAACATCGATTCGGATTACCGGGCGCTCATTGTCAGCTACGGCACCATGAGCCGGGTATGCAAGACCGCCATCGACAATATGAAGGCCGCGGGTTTTGAGACAGCCATGATACGGCCCCAGACGCTTTTTCCGTTTCCGGTACTTCCCATAAGACAGGCGGCCTCAAAAGACGGCTGCGAAGCGGTCATCAGTTTCGAGCTGAGTATGGGACAAATGGTCGAAGATGTCGAAAGAAGCGTTCAGGGGAAATGCCCGGTTTACTGGCATGGGAAAGCAGGCGGAGAAATACCTACCCCCGAAGAAGTTGTTGATACGGTTAAATCTTTTGTCAAAAAAAAATAATACCTCTGAACCGCTCAATCCATGTTAAATTTTTAAGGAGATAATATCATGGCAAAAACATACCAGAAACCCGAGGCGCTGTCCGATCAGCCGACCCATTACTGTCCCGGCTGTACCCATGGGGTTATTCATCGATTGGTGGCTGAAGTTATCGATGAACTGGGAATTCGGGGACGGTCGGTCGGCATTGCACCTGTGGGGTGTGCTGTTTTGGCCTATAACTATTTTACGTTCGATTTCCAGGAAGCGGCACACGGCCGTGCACCGGCCATGGCCACCGGCATCAAAAGGGTTCGGCCGGACCTGATCGTTTTTACCTACCAGGGCGACGGAGACCTGGCAAGTATTGGAATGGGAGAAATCATCCATGCCGCCAACAGGGGGGAAAAATTTACCACAATATTTGTAAACAATACGGTCTATGGGATGACCGGCGGGCAGATGGCGCCGACGACGTTGCCGGGTCAGCGGACCACCACCTCTCCCGGGGGACGGAATGTTGAAGACGTCGGCATGCCCGTCAAGATCGCCGAATTGCTTTCAGCCCTTCAGACACCGGCCTATATTACACGGCAAACCGTTCTGAAGCCGAAATATATTGTCAGGGCCAAGAAAGCGGTTAAAAAAGCCTTTCAGTATCAAATGGACGGTCGGTGTTTCAGCCTGGTGGAATTCGTCAGCACCTGCCCGACCAACTGGGGGAAGACACCGGTGGAGGCGATTCAGTGGGCCGAAGAAAATATGCTACCCTATTACCCATTGGGAGAATTTAAAGAACCCGATTAATCTTAGGAGGACGGGATGCAACGTGAAGTCATGTTTGCCGGTTTTGGCGGGCAGGGTATTTTGCTAATCGGAAATATCCTTGCTCATACCGCGATGGAGGAAGGTTCTGAAGTGGCCTGGGTGCCGTCATATGGTCCGGAGATGAGAGGCGGTACCGCTTACTGCCTGGTGGTGATTAGTGACAGGCCCATCGGCTCCCCGATTATAAAGAATCCCATGCATCTAGTGGCCATGAATCGTCCTTCCTTGGAAAAATTTGCGCCGGTAATAAAGCCGAAGGGGATTGCAGTGATCAACAGTTCATTAATTTCCGTAACTTCGGGCCGTGACGATATTGACGAACTTCTGGTACCGGCAAACGACATTGCGATGGATTTGGGAAGCACCAAAGTGGCCAATATCGTGGCACTTGGCGCTTTTGTCGCTCGTAGTAACATTGTCGATTTCGAGTGTATGCGGCAATGTGTAAAAGAGCAGTTCGCTTCAAGAGAAAAACTTATCCCGATTAATATGGCGGCCCTGGATGCAGGTCAAAAGGCCGCACAGTCAAAGTAGCTTTCAAATTCCGTAAACCGGATAAAGTGGCAAATCAAGCAGCTTTTTTACGAAGCGTTTATAAGGTGGTTTAGTTAATATAAATTACAAAATACAAATCGCAAATTACAAATAAATTACAATGACCGAAATTCAAAATCCCAAACCTTGATACACTCATAAAAAGCAACATAAACGCATTTTTCATGATAACCTCGAAGAACACGAAGTTGAATTTATTAAATATTCTTTTATTTCTTCGTGATCTTCGTGCCCTTCGTGGTAAATTTCAGACTTTTTACGAAACCATCATAATTATTGGGATTTTGAATTTGAGATTTGTTTGAAATTTGATGCTTGAGATTTGTGATTTAATAATTCAAAAAACTGCCATAAAATATATCCTAACTACCTAAATATAATATGAAAGTACTTGTTCCGGATTATATATTATCCATCAAGCCGTATTCACCCGGGAAACCTCTGGAAGAACTCGAGAGGGAATATGGTATCGTTGATTCCATCAAGCTTGCCTCCAATGAAAATCCTTTAGGACCGTCGCCGATGGCGATCGAGGCCATCAGACAAGCGATGCCCAAACTGAATCGATATCCGGATGGCAGCGGGCATGA